>JAUVWM010000059.1 GCA_030604105.1 Dehalococcoidaceae bacterium | reverse complement strand
TTCTCCACGCTTTGCTCGATATCGATACAGTGCTCGCCGTTCTCATCTATGTACTTCTTGGTGATCTGGCTCTTGACGCGTATCACATCGGAGATATAGACCACCCGTCGCACCTGGGCGGCATGCTTCTTCAGCCAGCCGTCGTCGCCCATCCAGTGAGTTAAGGCGACCCTGGCGTTGGCCGCCCTGCTCATACCATAGTCATAGGCGTGGGCATAATGCATCTGCTCGGCCAGAAGCTTGTTCCAATGTATCAGCTCTATCTTCTCGTAACCCCCGCTCTCGGGGTGCCATAAGGCGTAGCCCGGGTGGCGCCGCATCTCCTTCAGGCCCAGGGCACCGCTGCGCACGATACTGCCTGCCGTGCCCTCAGCAACACCGTCGGTAAACCGGCGGGGACCCCTTACCAGTTCGGGCAGCGTCTCGCCCTCGCTCACATCCTCCCAGTAGCGGGGGGTGGCGCCGCGTATACGCTCGCACTCAGACATCACCTCATCCTCGATCTGGCGAAGCTCCTTCTCGGTCCAGGGATGGGGCATGATGGTGTTCCTGGCCTTATCCGTCTTCTTCAGCCCCTCCTCGATCTCACTCCGTTCCCATCTCAGCATATGAGACCGAAGCTTGGCCAGAAGCTCCCCTTTCTGGTTGTAGTATAGAGAGTCATAATACTCGATAAGCCACAACTCCGAAAACGCGCTGCCGGTTTCCTCCAGCTCAGAGAACGTGGTCTCATAGGTGATCCTGTCGCCATCGAGAGCCGGCTTATAAAACTCCATGGCAGCCCCACCCACCATCACCTGCACCCCCGGAAGCCCCTGGATTATCATGCCTCCAACGCTGCACAGAATGAAAGAGGGCGGTGCCGGCAGACGGCCATAACGAGTGCTCTTGGCATACTCCTGGTCACGCCACAGGGGGTTTGGGTCTCCCATCTTATCCGCGTACGCGCTTATGCGGTCCCAGAGAGCCCACTGATTAGCCCCCCTGTAGGTCCCGGAGGGCCGCAACTTCATCCCCAGCCTTTTCCGGTGCTCCTCAATTCGCTCCCTTGTCAAGCGGCCCACAACTTTCCATTTGATCTGTTGCTCGGTCATGGAATACTCCTGACTAGCTCTACTTCGAGGCCGTTCAGTTTGCCTCAGGCTTGATTTTCCCCATATCCTATCACTTCCTCCCCAGAGCGTCAAGCATGCCCGCCTGCGCCCTACCGCTGAGCTTTTGCGGGCTAACACCCAAGCGTTTGTGTGGTAAACCCTCTATCCCGGGACGCAGTACCAAAGTAGGATTGGAGTGAGCCTAGTGTCAGTCCTTTTTGCGCCCCCAGTAGGATGCAATCACGGGGGGGGAGGGGATAGGCTTCTGAATAGACCGAGCTCGCGCCTGATTCGGCGAGCCCCTAGAGGTGACGCGATGCCAGACCCGGAAAAGGAGATGTCTGACGAGGAAGCTCACGAGGAAGACGAGCTGCAGCAGACATTGGGTAATTATCTTCAGGACTTCTGTGATCTAATCGAGCTAGACTAGCGGCAGGCGACCTCAGATCGAAGTCCAGTCGATCGTGATGCCCCATGCCGACCTCGCCCCCGCTTTTTGCCCCCTGCCCCCCAAAGCCCCCTCCGGCCAGTGTCCTTGACAGCGCCATTAGCACGTGCTAACATTCGGCTGCATGGAGCCCCTGGAAATCAAGAAACTCAGACAAAGGCTGGGCCTTTCCGTTCGCGGTCTGGCCAAGGAGATGGGGATCGCCTTCAGCACCGTGGCCAGATGGGAATCGGGCCGGGTGAAGCCATCGCCACTGGCGCAGGCAAGGCTCAGGGAACTACAGACGAGGTCCCGGGAGAAGGCTTGAGCATGCCAGGGCAAATCCAGCGAATCGAGACTCGGTGTAAGAGAGATAGCTTTGGCATATAGCCCCCAGGAAATAGAGAGCAAGTGGCAACAGAGGTGGGCCGCCGACCGGATATATGAGGTCAGGGAAGATGATCCCCGCCCCAAATGGTATGCCCTGACCATGTTCCCCTACACCTCGGGCGACCTCCACATCGGGCACTGGTATGCTATGGCCCCCTCAGACGTTCATGCCCGCATCAAGAGGATGCAGGGCTATAATGTGATGCACCCCATGGGCTTCGATGCCTTTGGCCTGCCTGCCGAGAACGCCGCTATCAGCCGCGGGATACATCCCCTCACCTGGACAATGCACAACATAGAGAACATGCGCCGTCAGCTCAAGAGCATCGGTGCCTGCTATGACTGGAGCCGCGAGGTGATCACCTGCCTCCCCGAGTACTACAAGTGGACGCAGTGGTTCTTCCTGAAGCTCTACCAGGCAGGGTTGGCCTATCGGGCCAAGGCTCCGGTCAACTGGTGCCCCAAGTGCCAGACAGTTCTGGCCAACGAGCAGGTGGTGGGAGAGGGCGTATGCGAGCGCTGCACTACCCCGGTGGGACAAAGGGACCTGGAGCAGTGGTTCCTCCGCATCACCCGCTACGCCGAGCAGCTTCTGGACCACAGCCACATCCAGTGGCCGGAGCGGATAAAGGCGATGCAGCGCAACTGGATCGGCAAAAGCGTGGGCACCGAGATCGCCTTTGGCCTGGAGGCAGAGCAGCTTGAAGACATTCGGGTGTTCACCACCCGCCCCGACACCGTCTTTGGCGTCACCTTCCTCGTCATGGCCCCCGAGCACCCCCTGGTAGCCAGGCTTACCGCCCCGGAGCACCGGGCTGAGGTGGAGGCCTATGTCGCCCGGGCACGGCGGCAGACGGAGATAGAGCGGCTGGGGGAGCAGGAAAAGGCCGGGGTATTTATCGGAGCCTACGCCATAAACAAGCTCAACGGGGAGCGCCTGCCTATCTGGATCGCCGATTATGTGCTCATGAGCTATGGCACGGGCGCGGTCATGGCGGTGCCCGCCCATGACAGCCGTGACTTCGATTTCGCCAAGAAATACGGCCTGCCCATCAGGGTAGTGATCGCTCCCCCGGACTGGTCCGGGGAGGAACTCGAGGCGGCCTACGTTGAGCCGGGCGCGATGGTAAACTCGGGGCAGTTCAACGGCCTGGCCTCGGAGCAGGGGAAAGAGGCCATCTCAGACTTCATCGAGCGCCTGGGCTATGGAAAGCGGGCCACCACCTATCGGCTCCGCGACTGGCTGATCTCGCGACAGCGCTACTGGGGGGCACCCATCCCCATCGTCTACTGCGACCACTGTGGCGCTGTCCCCGTGCCCGAGAAGGACTTGCCGGTGCTGCTGCCCGCGGACGCCGAGTTCAGGCCCACGGGCGAATCGCCCCTCAAATACTGTCCCTCCTTTGTCGATACCGCCTGCCCCCGGTGCGCTGCCCCCACCCGGCGGGAGACCGACACCATGGACACCTTCATGTGCTCCTCGTGGTACTTCCTGAGATATGCCAGCCCTGAGCATGACGTGGCCGCCTTAGATCGTGACAAGGCAAGGTACTGGCTGCCCGTTGACCAGTACACCGGGGGGGCAGAGCATGCCACCATGCACCTTCTTTACGCCCGCTTCTTCATCAAGGCGCTCCACGACCTGGGCCTGGTGGATTTCGATGAGCCCTTCACCCGCCTCTTCAACCAAGGGGTGATCATCTGGCAGAGGCAAAAGATGAGCAAGTCGCGGGGCAATGTGGTCACCCCCGATGATTACGTGGCTGAAGTGGGCGCCGATGTGGTGCGCGCCTATCTCATGTTTATCGGGCCCTGGGAGCAGGGCGGCGAGTGGAACGAGCAGGGCATCAACGGCATGGCCCGCTGGTTTAACCGGGTATGGAATCTGGCGCTGGCCGGCCACAATGGGCCTGCATCCCCTGAGGGCGGCGAAGGCGATGGGGTGAGAGAGCTGCGCCGCATCACCCATAAGACCATAAAGAGGGTGACCGAGGATGCGGACAGGTTCCACTTCAACACCATGCTGTCCTCGCTGATGGAGTTCACCAATTATTTGACCAAGGCGCAACAGGCGCCGTCGGTGACCGGCCCCGCCTGGCGGGAGGCCGTCGATACCCTGTTGCTGCTGCTGGCCCCCACCGCCCCCCACCTCGCCGAGGAGCTGTGGACCAGGACGGGACACGCCTACAGCATCCACAATCAACCCTGGCCCGGCTGGGATGAGGCGCTGGCCGCCGACGAGGAGATCACCTTGGTCATTCAGGTCAATGGCAAGCTCCGCGGCCGGGTATCGGTGCCAGCGTCCATCACCGAAGGCGAGGCCCGGGAGCTGGCGCTGGGGCAGGAGCGGGTGCAGACCCACATCAGGGGCAAAGAGATAACCAGGGTCATCTATGTCCCGGGCAGGCTGGTGAACGTGGTGGCGAGATAGGACAGGGCATGGACATTGAGGCCAACCTCCGGGAGCTCGAAAAACGCATCGCCCGGGCCTGTGACAGAGCGGGCAGGTCACCCGAGGCGGTGACCATCGTGGCTGTAACCAAGACGGTGGCCCCTGCCGCCATCAAAGCCGCCTCGGATGCAGGCCTCAGGCATTTTGGCGAAAACAGGGTCCAGGAGGCCAAAAGCAAGATCGCCGAGCTATCAACCCAAATGCCACGCCCTACCTGGCACATGGTTGGCCACCTTCAAAGCAACAAAGCCAAGACAGCGGTGGAAATTTTTGATATAATTCAGAGCATCGATTCGATGAGGCTCGCCGAGATTCTCAGCCGCCGCGCCCAAAACGCCCTGCCCGTCCTGCTCCAGGTCAATCTCTCAGGCGAGGCCAGCAAAGGCGGCTTTGCCCCGGCCGAGGTCTCATCGGCGCTGGAGGAGATCGCTCGCCTGCCCAGGCTCAAGGTAAGGGGGCTGATGACCGTCGCCCCCCTGGTGAGCGACCCCGAGCAGGTCCGGCCTATCTTCAGGGGGCTGCGCCAGCTGGGCGATGGCCTGGGCCTGGAAGAGTTGTCCATGGGCATGAGCGACGATTTCGAGGTGGCAGTGGAGGAGGGAGCAACCCTCCTCAGGCTCGGACGGGCCGTTTTCGGCAGCCACCCAGCGGGGAAGGGGTAAAGAATGCAAATCGCTTTCATTGGCGGCGGGGTTATGGGGACGGCCATGATCAAGGGCCTCCTGGCCCGCAAACTGGTCAGCCCCGATGCCATTATCGCCAGCGACATCAGCCCGGCCCGCCTCGAAGCCCTTGGGCGAGACTATGCTATCCGAACCACGTCGGACAACAAGCACGCCCTGGAGGGGCGCGAGATCGTTGTTCTGGCTATCAAGCCACAGAGCCTGGGCCAGGTGATGGCTGAGCTGAAGGGCCACCTCGGGCCCGAGCAGCTAGCGCTTTCCATCGTGGCCGGGGCAGACCTGGCCAGGCTGAGCCGGGGTCTGGCCCACAACGGCGTGGTCCGAGTCATGCCCAACATGCCGGCTCAGATAGGTGAGGGGATGAGCCTGTGGACTGCCACCAGCCAGGTGAGCCAGAAGAAAAAAGAGGCGGTGGGCTCCATCCTGGGTGCCCTGGGCAAGGAGATCTATGTCACCGATGAGAGATACCTCGATATGGCCACCGCGGTGAGCGGCAGCGGGCCCGCCTACATCTTTCTCATCATCGAATCGCTGATAGACGCAGCGGTGCACATCGGCCTCCCCCGGGATATAGCCGGTGAGCTGGTGCTCCAGACAGTTCTGGGTGCCGCCCGCTTCGCCCAAGATACGGGCAAACACCCCGCCGAGCTGCGCAACCTGGTCACCTCGCCCGGCGGCACCACTGCTGAGGGTCTGCTCCAGCTAGAGGAGGGCGGGCTGAGAGCCATTCTAGCCCAGGCTGTCTTCGCCGCCCATAACAAAGCTGAAGAGTTGAGAGGAGCAAACGGTAAATGAGCGTTTTCATCGATATTCTTGTCACGGTACTTATCTGGGCCATCATCATTCGAGCTGTTCTCTCCTGGTTCCCCATCAGTCCCCGCAACCCGGCGCTCGTGGTCGTGCTCCAGATCACGGAGCCGATACTGGCCCCCTTGCGCCGCATTGTCCCCCGGCTGGGCATGCTGGACATCACCCCCGTGGTGGCCATCCTACTCCTTTTGGTGCTTAGAGAAGTGCTGTTAGGATAGAAGCGCCACCCCCTAACCGCCCATTCCGGGCTCGGGCTGCCGCCCCCACCGTCGAGCCGCCATTGTCATCGGTCTGGCACTATGATAGACTGGCTGGACATGAACTGGCTGGACATCCTTATCGCCGCCCTCCTGGTTTTCCTCGCCTTTTCGGGCTTCAAGATGGGGCTTATCAAGGCTGTTTTCGCTATGGCCAGCCTGGTAATCGGCGTCGTCCTGGCCGGGCAGTTCTATGACTCCCTCTCGGAACGGCTCACCTTCATCCATCACCAGGACATAGCCAACATCGCCGCCTTCGCCATCATTCTCGCCTTGACCGTGGTGGTCGCCGGGGTCGCCGGCTCCATAGTGCGGGGTTTTATCTCCCTGACCCCGCTCGGCCTGGTGGACCGCCTCGGAGGGGCCATAGCCGGCGCCCTGGTGGGGGTCATAATCATAGGCGCCATCTTAATCGTCCTCACCAGGTTCCCCTACTTCGACATAGAGGGCTCGGTCAGCGATTCAAGCCTGGCGTCCTTAGTTATAGACCGCGTCCCCGCAGTCCTTGGCCTCCTACCCGGGGACTTCGACTCCGTGCGCCACTTCTTCGAGTGACCGGGCCTCTCCCAGGCGGGAAACATCGAAGACTTCAGCCAGATTCCGGCGTCTCTCCAGGATGTAGCCTGTGCCACTTCTGGAGCGATTCCTCACGGCTTTCCTTATGCGCCGGGTCGAGCACGACACAATCCGCAGGGCATAGCTCAACGCACCGCGGCGCCTCGTGGTTGCCCACACACTCGGTACACTTATCGGGGTCGATCACATAGATGGTCTCCCCCTCGGTGATAGCATCGTTCCCGCAGTCCGTCTCACAAGCCCCGCAGCTAATACACTCCTCGGTTATCTTATATGCCATCGGTTGCCTTCCTCCTCGCAGTTTGTGGCCAGATCCGCTTTATCGCCGGTAAACCACCCCCTTCCTTACACCGTTCGGCCTACAAAAAGGCAGCTCGGCGAGCGGTCTACCGAGAGCCAAACTTCCGTCTTAAAGCAACAGCCACATGTTCCGGCACCAGATCCTGGATGCAGCCACCCAGCTGTGCCACCTCCTTGAGCAAGCTGGCGCTCAGAAACTCGTACTCCAAATTCGTCATCAGACAGACCACTTCCAGGTCCGGGGCAAGCTTCTTGTTCATCAGCGCCATCTCGAACTCCTTCTCGAAATCGGAGCTCATCCTGAGACCCCGGACTATGACCTGCGCCTTTACCTTGCGAGCGAACTCCACCGTCAGGCCAGCATAAGCTTCCACTCTGGTATTGGGCAGGTGAGCCACGGCCTGCCGCCACAGCTCGACCCTCTCCTCGGTGGTGAACAGGAGGCTTTTGGGGGGCACATCATAGACGCCGATGACCAGCTGCTCAAAGAGAGCTGCCGCTCGGGTGGCGATATCGAGGTGCCCGTTGGTTACGGGGTCAAAGCTACCTGGGTAAAGTGCAATAGTCAAGGCTAATGTTCCTCCCGATAGACCGAAATGCAGGTATCACCGTGGCGACGCTGTTTGATGAGCTGTAGCCTGCCATAGCTCGAACTCAGGGGGAGATGACAGGAATGCGGCACCACGATGGTGGAGTTGGCGCCAACAAGGCTGGAGGCAGCCAGCTTCTCCAGCGGGGTGTCCATGGAGGAATCGGAATAGGGTGGGTCCATCAGTATGATATTGTACTCCCCGCTGAGGAAAGAGAGCGCTTTAGCTACCTGGCAACAATAAACGCGGGCCTGGGCGGCAAGCCCTGTTGCCTCCAGGTTACGCTTGATAAGCTGCGAACAGCGCGGCTCCTGCTCCACGAAATCCGCCCACCCTGCCCCCCGACTGAGAGCTTCGATACCTAACGCCCCGCTGCCAGCATACAGATCAAGCACCCGCGACCAATCACCGGTAACCGATTCCAATATGGAAAAGATCGCTCCCCGAACTAGTTGCGTGGTAGGGCGAGTGCGCAGACCCTTAGGCGCTTTCAGGCTTTGTCCCTTCGCCTTACCGGCTATAACTCGCATCCTCGATAATGGGGAAGACCCGGCTCTTTCTGAGGTCCCCACCCCGGCCCGCATTATACCATACTCACCGCCAGCCCGAAAACCGCGGAGCCGGTCGCCATATATTTTACCATAGCCCAACCCCGGAAGCAAATGGAGCTAAACCTCCCCCTCAGCTCGCCCTTTATGGCCTCGCAAGCTGCCGCTCAGGTAGCTGCCCACAATGGAGAGGTCCTCGGCGGGGAGATAGCTGGGGGCGGCAGCATCGAAGAGAATGCTGGCCGATGGTGACACCTCCTCGTCACCGAGGTAAAGGATGCAGGCCATGGGGATTCGGGGCAGG
>JAUVWM010000136.1 GCA_030604105.1 Dehalococcoidaceae bacterium | reverse complement strand
GCCAACACCCTGGCCGCCGTCCGGGCCGGTGCCTCCCAGGTGCAGGGCACCATAAATGGCTATGGCGAGCGCTGCGGCAATGCTAACCTCTGCTCCATCATCCCCACCCTCAAGCTCAAGATGGGCATCGATTGCATCGCCGACGACAGGCTCTCCCGGCTGGCCGAGGTTTCCCGCTATGTGGCCGAGATGGCCAACCTGAGCCCTGATCCCCATCTGCCATACGTAGGCGCCAGTGCCTTTAGCCACAAAGCCGGCCTGCACGTCTCGGGCATCATGAAATGGGAGGAGAGCTACCAGCACATCGCCCCGGAGCTTGTGGGCAACCGGAAGCGAGTATTGGTATCGGAGTTCTCGGGGCGCAGCAATATCCTGTATAAGGCCGCGGAACAGGGACTGGAGGCCCTTTCCCAGGAGCAGGCACGGGAGGTGGCGGAGCAGATCAAGCGGCTGGAGAGCCGGGGCTTTCAATACGATGGCGCGGAGGCCTCCTTTGAGCTGCTGATCCGTCGGGCGCAGCCGGGGTATAAACCCCCCTTTGAACTGGTCGATTTCATGGTAATGGTGGAGAAGCATCGCCGTCCCCCTGCCGGTGGCGGGGAGGAGATGCTCAGCGAGGCCATGGTTAAGGTGAGGGTGAGCGGGGAGGTAATGCATACCGCCGCTGAGGGGAATGGTCCGGTCAATGCTTTGGATGCGGCACTACGCAAAGCGCTTCTCCAGTTCTACCCCAGCCTGGCCGCAGTGAAACTGGTCGACTATAAGGTTCGCATCCTGGAGGAGAGCGTCGGCACCGAATCCCAGGTGCGCGTCCTCATCGAATCCAGCGATGGGGAGCAGGAGTGGAGAACTGTAGGCAGCTCCAGCAACATCATCGAAGCCAGCTGGCAGGCGCTGGCCGATAGCCTGGAATACTGGCTATTGAAAAAGGTCTGACCGGCGGCCTCCAGGGCCATCAGTCTTTGGCCTGCGGCTTTCCCAGGGGCATTATATATAGGGGTCTGATCTGCCTCTCAAGTCCCAGTATCTCCCCGACTCCCTCGTCGGCAAAGGCGCCGATAACCACCGAGGCTAAACCTAGAGCCACGGCCTCAAGCTGTATGTTCTGCCCCACATGTCCCACCTCCATATGGACATACCTTTCGGCTCGCCCGCCATAGCTCCGAGCGGTCCTTTCATATACAGCGCAGACCACGATATCCGCTGGCGCCTCAGCAATGTACTCCTGGTTGAGGGCGGCTGCCGAAAGCTCGGCCCTCAGGTCCCCCTTCCGCTGCAGGTCCAGGGAGTGGCTCTCGACATCATAACGATAGACACCCTCATCAAGCCCCACGACGGTGTCTCTGCCAGCAAGGACGAAGATCTCCAGGGGATAGGTGGCTCCAGCACTGGGCACCGCCCTGAACCTTCCTCGGGCACCGGTGATACCCTGTGCTGCCCACAATACCTGGGATAGCTGGGATAGAGAGATGTGCTGTGGGCGGTACCTTCTGACCGATCTGCGCCTGGCGATAGCCTCCTCCAGCGACATATCGCCCTGTCGCCGGGGAGGAGGTAGCTGGATTCGAGCCTCTTTGCCCAGCCGCATCCTGTGCCCTTTCAAGCCTGGGCTAACCCTTGATCACAGCCAGGGGACGGGCCTTGATCACCTTCAGCGAGATGCCCGCCTGGTGGGTTATCTCCACGACCTTGCTCACATCCTTATAGGCCTGCGATGCCTCCTCGGCTAAAGAGGCCACGTTTCCGGTCCTGACCACGATCCCTCTGGCAGCCAGGTCGTGAGCCACATCCGCCCCACGCAGGCTGCGCTTGGCTGCAGAGCGGCTCTGCAGCCTGCCCGCGCCGTGACAGGTGGAGCCAAACGTCTCCTTCATTGCCCGCTCGGTGCCGATGGCTACATAGGAGCAACGCCCCATATCTCCGGGGATGAGCACCGGCTGGCCTATCTGTCTATAGGCGGCGGGCACATCGGGATGCCCTGCGGGGAAGGCCCTGGTTGCCCCCTTGCGGTGCACGCATAGGGCGAGCCTTTTGCCATCTACGGAGTGCTCCTCCATCTTGGCGATATTGTGCGCCACGTCATAGACCAACTCCATGCCCAACTGGCGCCGGCTTTTGCCGAACACCTTGATAAAGCACTCCCTGGCCCAATGGGTAATGCACTGGCGATTGGCCCAGGCATAATTAGCGGCACAGGCCATAGCGGCAAAATAGGCTTTCCCTTCGGGCGAGCTCACGGGAGTGCAGGCGAGCTGGCGATCGGGCAGGCTGATGGCGTACTTTCGCACCGCCTCCCCCATCTTTCTCACGTAATCCTCACATACCTGGTGTCCCAGGCCCCGGGAGCCGGTGTGGATCAGGAACAAGACCTGCCCTGCCTCTTGGATACCCATAGCCTGGGCCGCGGCCAGATCATAGACCTCATCCACCACCTGGACCTCCAGGAAGTGGTTGCCGGAGCCCAGGGTGCCTGATTGGGGAGCGCCCCGTTTCTTGGCCCTATCGCTCACCTGGTGGGGGTCAGCAGCCTTCAGGCAGCCCTCCTCCTCGGTAGCTTCCAGGTCCTGGGCTTCACCATAGCCCCTCTCCACCGCCCAGCGAGCACCCTGGAGGAGAATCCGGTCCAGCTCCCTCGCGTCCACCCTTATTTTGCCGGTGGAGCCCAGTCCCGAGGGCACATTGGCGAAAAGCTCAGCCACAAGCTCCTCGATCTTGGGTTTGACCTCCTCCTGGCTGAGATCGGTGCGCAGCAGGCGTACGCCACAGTTGATGTCAAAACCAACGCCCCCCGGGGAGATCACCCCCTGTTCCACCGTGGTAGCTGCCACACCACCAATAGGGAACCCGTAGCCCCAGTGGATATCGGGCATGGCCAGAGAGCGGCCCACTATCCCAGGGAGGAAAGCCACATTGGCCACCTGCTCCAGGGATTCATCATCCCCCATGAGGGCAAGCATCTCCTCATCGGCGTAGATAAGCCCAGGCACATTCATCCCCGATTTATAGCCCCTGGGTATCTCCCACCGATAGTCATCCAGCTTTTTCAATACTTCTTGCCAGCGCGACGACATCATCCCACCCCCCGCCTAAACATCCAGGATCACTTGAACCCGACAGCCATCATCCTTATCAACCTTGAGCATGTAATAAGTGGCTGCCTTGACCCCGCCCTTCAGCCTATGCCGTGAGGCATCCATCCGCTCTCCGTAGCCCCTCGCCTTGAGACGGGTATCGCTCAGCTCGGTGACCTCGAACCTCTTAAAGATGATGTTCTCCACCTCAAACAGGTAAATGAGCTCGTTCAGCCATTCAACCAGCAGGCTTTCCCGATCATCGGCGGTCACCTCCATATCACGGGAGATGGCCTCGCCGACATCCTCGAGCTCGGCTATCAGGCTGAAAAGGGCCACGGCGGCGGTGGCGAAGGCCTGTTTCAGATCGGCGCCGCGGGCGACAATGCCTATGTCTGCGGTATGATCGATGATCTCGAAGTCCTCCACTCCAGCTCCTCACCAAGGCCCGAGAAACCCCACCCATCAATTATATCACAAGCAAGAGTGGCAGCGCCGGGTCCCGGCTTGTTGCACGGCCATGTAGACCGGGATATAATACCGGAAGAAGAGAGGCATCACGGGGCAAGCTATATGCCAAAGCAGATGGCAGCGCCGAAAGGGTGGGGCAATGGCAATCAGGTACTATAAAGAGCCTCAAATGGAAAGGCCAGACTTGTTTGCTGCCTGGCCTGGGATCGGGAATATCGGGATAATCGCCGTCGATACCCTAAGGGAAATGGTGGGGGCAGAGCAGTTTGCCGAGATCGAACCGTGGGACTTTTTCTATCCCCAATCCGTCTCCATCAGAGATGGCGAGCTCAGGGACCTGAAGTTTCCCGGCAGCAAATTCTATTTCAAGAGAACTGGCACCAGGGACCTGATGTTTTTCACGGGGGAAGAGCAGCCTGGTGAGGGAAGAAAGGGCTATGAAATGGCCGATCTCGTCTTGGATGTGGCACTGCGTTTCGGGTGCAGGCGAGTCTATACTGCCGCGGCTGCCGTCGCCCCAATTCATCATACGGCGAGACCAAGGGTTTGGGCAGTGCCCAATACAAGAGAGCTAATAGACGAGGCAAGAAGCTATGACAATACCCTGCTGATGAGTGATATGGAG
>JAUVWM010000124.1 GCA_030604105.1 Dehalococcoidaceae bacterium | reverse complement strand
CCACAACCTCCTCCATGGCGAGATCCATATCCCGCAAAACGTCATACACCGTTCTCTCCATCACCCCCACATTCATCCCCAGGGCTACGGAAAGGGTGCCCTGGGGGTCCATATCGACCAGCAGCACCCGTGAGCCCAGCTGGCTCAGGCCGGCGCCCACGGAGATGGCCGTGGTTGTCTTGCCCACGCCTCCCTTTTGATTTGCTACGGCGATGATGCGAGCCACTCGTTCCTACCCCAGTGTACTGGTGTACCTGTCTACCAGTTTACTTGTCTACCAGTTAATATTCTACCACCGATGTCAAGGGGTATTCCAGGGCTGGGAGCGGGGCAGCTTTCTTAGAGTGTGGCCAGAAACCGCGAGACGCCTTTAAAGGCGCTCCAAGCCGGCAAAGGCCTTCTATATGGAATTACTCACTGTTAAGCCTTGTCACGTCCGTTTAAGCCTCTCAAGGCCTGTGGAGCGACCTGGCAAGTTGCCCGCGGGCCATAAAAGAAGGGGCGATATCCAGCGAGCCGGGACATCGCCCCAACCGAACCTGGTTGAAGGTGGCTCTATTTGGCCACTTTGGAGGCACTGTATTTGCCCTGGCGATATTCATCCGAGGGCAAAGAGTCGCCGGGCAGGTAAGCGGCGCTCGCGGCATACCTGGTGGGGTTGTACTCCTCCAGCTTAAGGGCCTTTCGCTTGGCATCGATATGGGCCAGCGACTTCTCCAATATCTTGCGCCAATCGGGCTCGAACTCCAGCTTGCCGCCCACCTTCTCCTCCCAGCCAGCGCTGATTATTTTCGTTACCTCGGGGCTGCCGGCCACGGGAGAGGCGCCGCCGAAGATAGTGTAGATGCCTGAGGCCACACAGTAGGTGCCAATGGACAGGGCCTTCTCCGACATCCACTCAGGACAGATTCCAACCGCGGGCAGGTCGCTGATGTCCTCACCCAACCCCCCCTCGGTGGCCATCTGCGTGAGCACGGTGAGGATGCGGGTGTTATCGACACAGGAGCCCATGTGAAGCACCGGCGGTATACCTATGGCCTGGCACACCTCACGAAGCCCGGGGCCAGCCCGTTCCATGACCTCGGGGGTCAAAAGCCCGTACTTGGCGCAGGCGATAGCATTGCATCCGGTGGTCACCACCAGCACGTCATTGGCAATGAGTCCCTGGACAATGTTGATATGAGACTCATCATGACAGGTATGGACATTGCAGCAGCCTACCACCCCAGCGGCCCCCCTTATTCGGCCGTTCATAATGTTGTCATTCAAGGGGCGGAATGATTCGCGATAGACTCCCCCCTGCATGTAGGCGATATACTCGTGGGAGAAGCCGGCCACCAGGCGATCCACCACATCCGGGATGTGAGTCTGCTTGCGGTTGGGGAAGTTATCGACGGCGGTGCGCACAATGAGCTTGGCGATGTCCAGGGCTCGGTGCTCGTCGAACTCGATGTGGATGGCACCACTCATCTTGGCCTTGGGAGAGGTGGTGATGATCTTGGTATGGTAGTGCTCGGCTACGCTGGCCAGCCCCTGCATGACGCACTGGATGTCAACCACCATGGCGTCTATGGCCCCGGTGACGATGGCCAGCTCCTGCTGAAGATAGTTACCCAGAAGAGGTACCCCGTGGCGCACCAAGACCTCGTTGGCGGTGCAGCAGATGCCGGTCAGGTTTATCCCCTTGGCCCCCTTGGATTTGGCGTACTCGATGAGCTCAGGGTCGCTTGCCGCCACCACAATCATATCGGAGAGGGTGGGCTCATGCCCGTGGACCACGATGTTCACCTCGTCCTCTTCGAGGACACCGAAGTTCGATCTGGCGGCCACCGGCGTCGGCGTGCCAAAAAGGATATCGCTGATATCGGTGCTGATCATGGAGCCGCCGAAGCCATCTCCCAGGGCAGTGCGCAGAGCGTGGGTGAGAATGTGCTCTGCGTCCTGGTCCGTGCCCATGTGGGTGCGGTGCAGCGTCTCCACTATCTCCCGGTCAATGCCGCGAGGAGCGATACCGAGTCGGCGCCACAGCTCCTGGCGCTTGGGAGGGGCGCGGCGGACGAAAAGGAGCTCTCCCTCTTGGCGGCCAAACTCGGCAAGGGCCGCCCTAGCCACATCAGCGGCGATCTCCTCCTTGGGTCGCTCCCCGGTTTCGACACCCAAGTGGGCGGCAACCGCCCTCAGCTTGCGCTCGTCCTTGATCTGATAGTCCGGGGCCTGCCCGGTGGCAGCAGCCAGGAGGGTCAAGGCCATATCGCGGCCGTGGTCGGAGTGAGCCGCGGCGCCGGCAGCGATGGCCCGGGCCAGGTTCCTCGCCTGGACGGTCTCCATGGTGGCTCCGCAGAAACCGACGGTGGTCTTGCCTACCAGGCGGCAGGGCCCCATGAAGCAGAGTTTACAGCAGTTTCCCTCATGACCGATAGGACACGGCTTGGTGGCCTCTGCCCGGTCAAAGACTGTGGAAATGCCATCAGCCTGGGCCTGTTCCAGCATCTCAATGGTAGCCGCATCAATGCTCTTCTTCTCCATGGTTACCTCGTCTCTCCCAAAAATTTGCCGCCCACTTCACAACCCCACTATCTATTTTAGCGCCTGGGGGCGGGCGGTGTCAACCAAGCTGAGCCGGTGGCGTTGCGGCGGGACGGGCCAGTTGCTATAATCTTGGCACCTGGCGCTGGAGGATAGAGATCGATACCCAATATCTAATGCAAATGCTATCCCGGGTAAGGTCGGGGGAGATGAGCATCGAGGAGGCGGTCTCTCAGCTGAGCACCCTGCCCTAAGAAGACCTGGGCTTTGCCAAGCCCGACCATCACCGGGCGCTGCGTACGGGCTTCCCCGAGGTCATTCTGGGAGAGGGCAAGACTGCGGAGCAGGTGCTCTCCATCGCGTCCAAGTTGGCGGCTCAGGCCCACAGGCTTCTGGTGACCAGGGTCGACCCGGGCTGCTTCGCCCAGATGAAGGAGCAACTGCCGGAGGCGGTCTACCACCCACTGGCCCGAGCCATTACCATAAACCGTCTCTCCCACCTCCCTTCCCGTCCCGGGGTAATGGTGGTAAGCGGCGGCACTGCCGATCTGCCCGTTGCTGAGGAGGCAGTGGTCACCGCCGAGCTCATGGGCAATGTCGTTGACCGCGCCTACGATGTGGGTGTAGCTGGCATCCACCGCCTGCTAGATCATCTGCCCCAGTTGCGCCGGGCACGGGTGGTAGTGGTGGTGGCGGGCATGGAGGGAGCACTGCCCAGTGTCATCGGCGGCCTGGTGGCCGCGCCCGTCATCGCCGTCCCCACCAGCCAGGGGTATGGCGCCAGCTTCGGAGGCCTGGCCCCTCTTCTGGCCATGCTCAATAGCTGCGCTGCCGGGGTATCGGTAGTCAACATCGATAACGGGTTTGGGGCGGGATATATCGCTGCCCTGATCAACAGCATAGGGGAGGCTGGGGAAGACGGCGAAGAACAGGTCCAGCCTTAATGGAATGGCCCAGCGTTGCCGAGCCTGCCTAAAACATCTCGTCGCTGACTGCCGGCTGGAGAGCTAGCTCCGCCTCCAGCGCCAGCTTTGCCTCAGGGCCGGGCTCAACCTCAACGGCGGATTCATCGCGCAGCGAGATTCCGGCCAGAATCAGCTTGCCGATGACCACGTTCTCCTTCAGCCCCAAGAGCCTATCTACCTTCCCCGCAGTTACCGCCTCGATAAGCACCCGGGTAGTCTCCTGGAAGGAAGCGGCTGCCAGCCAGCTCTCGGTATTCAGCGAGGCTCTGGTTATTCCCAGGAGCACCGGCTGCGCCGTGCCCGGCTCACCGCCCTGGGCCAACACCCTGTCGTTGATCTCCTTATATGCAAAGCTATCCACCAGCTCTCCGGGCAAGAGCTCGGTGTCACCGGAGGAGTCGACCAGCACCTTGGTCAGCATCTGGCGGACAATGGTCTCGATATGTTTCTCGTTGATGTTAACCCCCTGGGAGCGGTATACCTTTTCCACCTCCTCCACCAAGTACTGGTGCACCGCCTCCCGTCCCTTGACGCGCAAGATATCCTGGGGATTGATGTGGCCATCGGTGAGCTGCTCCCCAGCCCTAACCGGGGTCCCAGTCTCGACACGAATGCGGGCGGCAACGGGCACAACATACTCCCGCTCCTCCCTCTCCTCATAGGCGACGAAGAGCTGGTCAGGCTCAATGGCTACCTGGCCGGCCACCCGGGCCAGCAGCGGGGGAGGCGGTTCTCCCTCCCCTTGCTCCGGGGAAGGCAGCGGCGGTTGGGCCAGCGCCGAGCCCACATCCACCCAGTCACCGCTGGAGACAAGCACCTCCGAGCCTGGGGGCAGGGGATACTCGTCCCGATAGAGATCGGAGCTGGTGACCCTGATCTTGCGCCCCTCCTCGGTATGGGTGATCTCGGCCACACCGTCGCTCTCGGAGATAATGGCCTGTCCCTTGGGGGCTCTAGCTTCGAAAAGCTCTTCCACCCGAGGCAGCCCGCTGGTGATATCCACCCCCACCACTCCACCGGTGTGGAAGGTGCGCATCGTCAGCTGGGTGCCGGGCTCGCCAATGCTCTGGGCGGCGATGATGCCCACCGCCTCGCCCTTTTTAACCATACGGGAACGAGCCAGGTCCCTTCCGTAGCAACGCTGACAGATACCCCGGCGCGTCTGGCAGCCCAGGGGCGACCTGACATAAACCCGGGTGATGCCGGCATCAACGATCT
>JAUVWM010000083.1 GCA_030604105.1 Dehalococcoidaceae bacterium | reverse complement strand
TCGTGGTTACCAACCCTCTGGATGCCATGACCCAGCTGGCCTTTCATATAAGCCGCTTTCCCCGGAGCCGGGTCCTGGGCATGTCTGGCATCCTTGATACCGCCAGGTTCAGAACCTTCCTCGCCCGTGAGCTCGATGTCTCCGTGGAGGATGTCTTCGCCTGCATCCTGGGAGGGCACGGGGACAGCATGGTGGCCATCCCCAGGCTCTGCAGCGTCGGCGGCACCCCCATAACCGAGCTCCTGCCCCCCGAGACCATCGCGAGGATCGTGGCCCGCACCGTACAGGGAGGGGCCGAGATCGTCAGCCTGCTCAAGGCGGGCAGCGCCTATTATGCCCCATCGGCGGCAGTGGCCCAGATAGCTGACGCCATAATCCTGGATAAGAAGCGCATCCTGCCCTGCGCTGCCCATCTCGAGGGCGAGTATGGCATCGAGGGCCTGTTTGTCAGCGTTCCGGTAAAGCTGGGCAAGGGGGGTGTGGAGCAGATAATTGAGTTAAAGCTGACCCCGGAGGAGAGCCAGGCGCTCAAAAAGTCAGCCCAGGCGGTCAAGGAGCTGGTCGGCAAGATGAGGCTGGACGAGCTCACCGCAGGGGAGGCTGCGGGGTGAGGGAGATCAGCGCCGATACCATCACCCAAAGCGTGGCCCGCCTGTGCCAGGAGGCTAATTTCTTCCTGGGGGAGGATGTCCTGGATGCTTTGAGGCAGGCGCGGGAAGCCGAGGAGTCCCCCTTAGGACAGGAGGTCTTAAACCAGCTCCTGGAAAACGCCGACATCGCCGCCAGAGAGCATTTCCCCCTGTGCCAGGATTGCGGCACCACGGTGGTCTTCCTTGAGGCCGGGCAGGATGTCCATGTGATCGGCGGCAGCCTTTACGCGGCCGTCGATGAGGGGGTACGGCAGGGCTATGCCCAAGGCTATCTGCGCAAGTCCATTGTGCGCCAGCCTTTCTCGGCCAGGGTCAATACTCAAGACAACACCCCCCCCGTTATCCACACCGAGATCGTGCCGGGCGACCGGCTCAAGATCGTTGTCCTGCCCAAGGGAGGTGGCTCTGAGAACATGACCCGCCTGGCCATGCTCAAGCCGGCCGAGGGGCGAGACGGGGTTATCCAGTCTGTGGTGAGAGCCGTGGCCGAGGCGGGCAGCAATCCCTGCCCTCCCATCATCGTGGGCGTGGGCATTGGAGGGACTGCGGATAAGGCGATGGTGCTGGCCAAGAAGGCATTGCTGCGCAAGGTCGGCGAGCCCAACCCCGAGCCCGAGTTCGCCGAGCTGGAGAGGGACCTCCTCAGCCGAGTAAATGCCCTGGGCATCGGGCCCGCAGGCTTCGGCGGCAGGACCACAGCCCTGGCGGTGCATATCGAGGTTTTTCCCACTCACATCGCCAGCCTGCCGGTAGCGGTCAACCTCCAGTGTCACAGCGCCAGGCACAAAGAGGCACTATTGTGAGATCGGATTATATCCCCATCACCTCGCCCCTCGATGAGGAAACGGTGGCCAGGCTCAGGGCCGGGGACCGCGTTTCCATCACCGGCGTCCTCTACACCGCCCGCGATGCCAGCCACCGGCGCATTACAGCCGCCCTGGACAGGGGGGAGAAAGCGCCCTTTGACTTTGCCGGTCACACGCTATACTATATGGGACCCTCCCCCGCCCACCCCGGCCAGGTCATCGGCTCCGCCGGCCCGACCACCAGCGGGCGTATGGACGCCTATACCCCCCGCCTCATCGCCGCCGGGCTGAGGGCCATGATCGGAAAGGGCTCCCGCTCCCGGGAGGTAAAAGAGGCCATCAAGAAATATAAAGCGGTCTATCTGGCTGCCACCGGGGGGGCCGGTGCCCTCATCGCCAGGTCTATTAAAAAGGCAGAGGTGATAGCCTACGAAGACCTGGGCACCGAGGCCATCGTGCGCCTCGAGGTGGAGGACTTCCCGGCGATAGTGGTCAATGATATCTATGGCGGGGACCTGTACGAGGAGGGCAAGGCCCGGTATCAGGCCTGATATCCGGGGATGGCCATCAAAAGCCCGGCGATGCTCTTGGCATCGTTGATCTCGCCCTTGGCGACCAGATCGGGCACCTGAGGGATGGGGACCCGAACCAGCTTGATGCTCTCCGTGTCATTGGCGTGAAGGCGGCTGGGCTTGAGGTCGGTAGCCAGGAAGAGGTGCAAATACTCGCTGCAGTAGCCGGGGCCCGAGTAGAAGCCACCCACCCTTTCCAGCCTCTGCGGCAGATAGCCCGTTTCCTCCTGCAGCTCTCGACGAGCACAGTCGGCAGGGTCTTCACCGGGATGAATCCCGCCAGCCGGTATTTCCAATAAGCTCTTCTCCACGGACTTGCGAAACTGGCGAACCAGAAGCACGTTATCCTCGGCATCGATGGCCACAATGCCCACCGAATCGCTATGCTCCACCACCTCCCGGGTTGTCCTGCGGCCCCCGCTCAGCTCTACGGTGTCAACGCGCAGGCTCACGGCACGCCCCCGGTAGACATACTCGCTGGATACGGTTTGCTCTTCGGTCAACGGAAACTCCTAGCGCCGCTGCGGCTCGCTTTATTTCAAGTGCAGAACCAGGGCCACCTCATCGCAGTTAGGGAACTTGGGGCACCTCTGGCATTCGCCCCACACCTTGCGCGGCAACTCCATAAGATCTACCTGCCGGAAGCCAAACCTCTCAAAAAAGGCGGGCCTATAGGTCAGGCAGAAGACAGTGGGGATGCCCAGGCCGCCCGCCTCCTCGAGACAGGCCTCGACGAGCAAACCGCCAGCCCCCTGGGCCTGCGTATCCTCAGCCACAGCCACAGCCTTGATCTCCGCCAGGTCCAGCCAGTTCACGTGCAGGGCGGCACAGGCGATGACCTCATCCCCATCACGGGCCACAAAATAGTCCCTGATGTTCTCATAGAGCTCGCTCAGGGGGCGATGGAGCATCTCACCCCTATCAGCGAAGTGGTTGACCAGCTTGTGTATTTGGGTTACATCGTTTATCTTGGCTTTCTCAATCTTCATCCCGCTGCCCCGGATATCAGAACTGCTTGATGGCCACCCTCTGCGTCAGCATCCTATAGAAAGAGGCCGGTGGCTGGGTCCTCAAGAAACGAGCCTGGTGCGGGCTACGCCTGACCTTGAGCCTGTCGCCACTATGGAGTGCCAGGTCAATCTGGCCATCGACGCTGAGCATGGCCTGGTGGTCGGTGCTCACCCCCAGTTCCACCACCGCTATTGGCGGCAGCACCAGGGCATGGGCCAGACTCAGGTGAGGCGAGATGGGCCTGAGCAGGATATCCTCAGATTGGGGATAGAGAATGGGGCCACCGGTGGCCAGGGAATAGCCGGTGCTGCCGGTGGCTGTGGCCACAATCACCCCATCGCTCTTATACGTGGTCAAGCGCTCATCATCGATGATAGCCTCCACATAGATCACCCGAGCCACCGCCCCCCGCCCCACCACCACGTCGTTCAGGCCATGAAAAGTGCGGGGAGGCCCTTCAGCGCCCGCCTCGGTGATGGGAAAGAGCTCCACCTGGAGCATAGCCCTCTCCTCAATCCAGCCCTCCCCGGCCAGGAGGCCAGGCAGCTTTTGCCGAGCCTCGGCAGCGCTGAGCTCAGTCATGAATCCCAGCTTGCCCAGGTTTATCCCCAGGATAGGGACCGGCCAGGGGACAACAACCCTCGCTGTGCGCAGGATGGTGCCATCTCCACCTATGCTGAGAATCAGGTCAGTGCCGGGCACCAGGGCCCTGGCCCTATCCTCCTCACTGCTGGGGCAGGACCACACCTCGACATTGGCGGCGCTGATAGCTCCCGCCAGCTCCCCAGCCAGGGCCTTGGCGGCATCAAGCTTGTGATGATGAATGATGCCCGCTCTTTTCACCGCGCCTGTACCTGCCTAAAAACAGTCTACCCCCTAAAGCCAAAATAGGTCTTGGGGGGCAAGGCAAGTGTATCATTGCCGCTGGGGGGTGTCAAGGAAGCTATCAGGTGAGCATCTTGACGGCGCTCTCGGCGATGTTCAACAGGTATCGGGGCAGTATGCCGAAAAACAACACGCCGAGCAAGGAGATGCTCAGAGCGGTGCGCAGCGCCGCCGAGGAAGGCACACCTTCCTCAGAGGCCGGTTCCCCGAGGTACATCACCTTGACCACCCGCAGGTAGTAATAGGCCGATACCACGCTGTTGAGCACGGCGATGACCACCAGCCACATGAGGTCGTGCTGCACCGCAGAATTGAAGATATAGATCTTGGCTATGAAGCCAGCGGTCGGGGGGAGGCCGATGAGCGAGATGAGGCACAGAGCCAGGGCCAAGGACAGGAGGGGAGCACGTCGGGCCATCCCGGAATAGTCGTCTATGAGGTCGCTGTCCACCTTGTTGGAGATGGCGATAATGGCGATAAAGGCTCCCAGGTTGGTTACAGCGTAGCTGGCGAGGAAGAAGATAACCCCGCTTCGCCCCAGGATGTCCCCAATGGGAGCATAGCCAATGGCAGCCAGTCCCACCATGAGGTAGCCAGCCTGGGCTATGCTGCTATACCCCAGCATCCGCTTGATGTTAGTCTGAGCGATGGCCACCACGTTGCCGACGGTCATGGAGGCGACACCGAGCACGGCAAAGAGCATCCCCCAATCGGTGCTCAGCGCCGTGGCCTGACCAAAGGCAGTGTAGAACACCCTCATGATAACGGCGAAGCCCGCTGCCTTGCTGGCCACGGAAAGAAAAGCGGTCACCGGCGTCGGCGCCCCCTCATAGACATCGGGCACCCACATCTGGAAGGGGACGCAGGCGATCTTAAAGCCAAAGCCGGCGACAAGGAAGACAATGCCCATGAGAAGCGCCGGGCTATCCCACAGCTTATCCAGCCCCATGTTCCTGATGGAGTCGCCGATCTGCCCCAGGTGGGTCTCGCCGGTGACGCCAAAGACAAAGGCCATCCCGAAGAGCAGCACCGCTGAGGACACCGCCCCCAGGAGCAGGTATTTGAGCCCGGCCTCGCTGGACTCGGGGCTCTTGAGAAAGCCGGCCAGAACGTAGAGGGAGATACTGGCCAGCTCCAGGGAGATGTAGATGGAGACCAGCTCGGCGGTGCTGGCCATAAGCATCATGCCCACGGTGGCGAAAAGCACCAGGGCGTAGTACTCGCCCTGAAAGCGGCGGAACTTGGATACATAGTCAGCCGAGGCCAGGATGATGAGGGCGGCCACCCCCAGGAAGAGAAGCTTGAAGAACAGGGCGAACTGGTCAACCACCAGCATGCTATTGAAGGTGGTATCCGGATCGGCCCCCCACCTGGCTATGGTCAAGCCCGCGGCCACCGCCAAACCGGCCAGGCTGACGACGGCCAGCGTCCCTTTTCTCTCCAAGAAGAGGTCGAGGACGATAACAACGACAGCGAAGAAGGCCACGGCAATTTCCGGTGCCAGTAGCTCAGGCGAGAAGTTCACTATCCTGCTGCTCCTTCATGTTCCCAGCATACCGGCTATCGGTGCTACGCCGACCTTGATTATATCGGTAAGCACTGCCGGATAAATTCCGATGAGCATGATCGCCGCCACCAGGGGGAAGGTGGCCGCCATCTCCACGACACTGGCGTCTTTCACCCCCTCATATTGCTCCAGGGGCTCGTTGTAGAAGACACGCTGCAGCATCCACAGTATATAGCCCGCGGTCACCACGATCCCCAGCGCGCCCAGGACGGTATAGATTTGGATGCTGCTGAAGGTGTCGCTGGAGAAGCTGCCGACAAAGACCAGGAACTCAGCGGCGAAGCCGCTGGTGCCGGGCAACCCCAGTGAGGCCAGCCCGGCCACGCTGAAGACAACCACGATAATAGGCATCTGCCGAGCCAGCCCTCCCAGCCGATCCAGGTTGCGCTCATGGGTCTTCTCATAGACCAGGCCTACCATGGCGAAGAGCAATCCGGTGATGATGCCGTGGCTGACCATCTGCAGGGCGGCGCCGGTCAGGCTCACCTGGCTCAGGGCGAAGATACCCAGCAGCACAAAGCCCATGTGGCTTATGCTGCTATATGCGATCAGCCTCTTCAAATCTTTCTGCCTCAAGGTAAGAGCTGCCCCGTAGAGCACGCTGATTATGGCAAAGGTCACCAGAAGCGGGGCATAGTCCCTGGCCACCCCGGGGAAGATGCTCACGCAGAGGCGGATAATGCCGTAGCCGCCCATCTTGAGCAGCACCCCGGCCAGGATCACGCTTACGGCTGTGGGGGCATCGGTATGGGCATCGGGCAGCCAGGTATGCAGGGGGAAGACCGGCAGCTTAATGGCGAAGCCGAAGAACAGGAGGAAGAATATGGCCGGGAGCAGCGATATCATATCCGTATTGAGCCATGTTTGAGCCGCCTGGCTCAGGGCTATCATGTCGAAGGGGGACTCTCCAGCTGCCACCAGGCCGGGCCCCGCCTTGAAATAGAGGAGCAGGATGCCAGCCAGCATCAGGGCACTGCCCACAAGAGTATAAATGACGAACTTTGTGGCCGAATAGACCTTCCTGCCCGTGCCCCAGATGGTGATCAACAGGTACATGGGGATCAGCTCCACCTCCCAGAAGAGGAAGAAGAGGATGAGGTCCAGGGAGCTGAATACCCCCAGG
>JAUVWM010000001.1 GCA_030604105.1 Dehalococcoidaceae bacterium | reverse complement strand
GACAAAGCCAACACTCATACTTATGTACATGAGGGGGTGGTTACGGTTTCTCATGTTCTTGTACGCGATTGTCGCCGCCGCCGGGTCATACTTGTCGTCGGCCCAGACGTACTTGATCTTGATGCCGTCAATGCCGCCTTCCACCTCATTTATGTAGTTGATCACCTCCATGGCCCCCGTGAAGGTCACGTGGGCGCTTGAGGCGGGAACGCCAGTAAGAACGTGGCTGCTCCCTATGGTGATCCACTTCTCTTCCACCCCCGGCGTTTTGTCCTCATCATCATCACCGCAGGCGGCGGCCAGCAGGGGCAGGGCCACCAGCAGCAGGGCCAGTAGGCAAAGCACTAATACCCGGGTTTTGCCTTTGAACATAATTGGCATCTCCTCTCGCTCATTCAATGGGGTATCCCATGGTCAACAGCTCATTATCCTATGCACGCGACATACCTCCCTTCAGGCTACGTAAGGAGCCGGCCTTGAGACCGGCCGGCCACTTAACCGAGCATACCATGTGAAACAATCCTATGTCAGAAGCTTCATGTATTAAATTTTACCAAAGCACCCGCCCCTTGTCAACAAGGGTGACCGAACGCTTCCTCACCCCGCTATAGCTCACGAGCCACGTGGAACCCCTCATGGATGGCGTCGGCGATGCCGCGGGGCTGGCTGGAGTCACCGATGACGTGGAGTTCAGGGACTAAGCCTTTCAGCCCGTCTGCCAGTTCCTGGTCAGGCGTAGGTGCCGGAGACAGGACCACGCTATCGGCCTCGACCAATGTGGATTGCCCGTCCTTGCCGATGATGACGCCCTCTTCAGTTATCCGCTCCACAGGGCTAGTGGCTTCGATCCTTACCGGTGACTGGCGCAGCCTGGCCAGGAAAACTTTCCGGCTCATCAGCCCCATGTCGCCAGCGAGGCGACCGCGGCCACTCATCCTCACCAAAGTAACGTCTTTGCCCTGGTTCACAAGAAGCTCTGCCGTCTCGCAGCCCACACGCCCGCCGCCGATAACCACCACCCTCTGTCCCACCTCTCTCCTGCCGGCGATGACATCCCGGGCCATGGCCACGTGGGGCAGGCCTGCTCCCGGGATGTCCGGAGGCACAGTTGACGACCCGGTAGCGATCACCACGGCATCAGGCCCTATCTCAGAGACCAAACCAGCGGTCACTCTCTGGTCCAGCTTGACCTGCACCTTCAGCTTGGAGAGTTGTTCGCCGAAGAATCTGGCTATGGTAGCCAGTTCCCCCTTGCCCGGCGGGACGGCTGCCAGGAGCAGCTGCCCACCTAAGCTCGGCCCCTGCTCATAGAGGGAGACCATATGTCCTCTGAGCGCAGCCACTCTGGCTGCTTCCATACCGCCAGGGCCAGCACCGACTACGAGCACTCTTTTTGGCGTCTGCGTCGGCGTGAGTGCGGACTCCTCTTCCCTGCCCAGGGCGGCATTGAGGGCACAGGTGACGGGCTGCGCGTAGCCGAGGGCAGTGTCGATACAATAGTAGCAGGCGGTGCACATCCGGATGTCCTCCAGCCTGCCGTCCCTGGCTTTGTTGGGCAATTCGGGGTCGGCCAGCAGAGGCCGTCCTAGGGAGACAAGGTCAGTCTTTCCCTGTTCGATTATGGCATTGGCCAGAACCGGATCGTTGATCCTGCCGGCAACGCTCACAGGCACCGTCACCGCTTTCTTGATCTCCTCAGCCAGGGGGACGAGACAGCCTCGGGACAGGTACCCCGGTTGCACCTGCATCTGGAAGGCCTCGTAGTTGCCCGCAGATATGTCCAGGCAGTGAATACCAGCATCCTGCAGCCGACGCGCAATGATACGGCTCTGTGCCAGGGTAAGTCCCTGGGGCACATGCTCCTCGGCGCTGAGGCGGAAGAGCATGGGGAAGCTGCTGCCTACCTTTGCCTTGGCTTGAGCCACGATCTCAAGGGCGAACCTCATCCTGTCTTCGAGGTCTCCCCCGTACTTATCAGTCCTCTTGTTCGAATAGGCCGAGAGGAATTGACAGATCAGGTAGCCATGAGCCCCGTGGAACTCCACAGCATCGAATCCCGCCTCCCTGGCCCTCCCCACCGCCTCGGCATATTCTTCGACCAGGCGCTCGACCTCCTCAGTGGTCAGCTCACGGGGCATCACCTTCATCAAGGCGCAGGGGATAGCAGAGGGGGCCACTGGCTGCCCACCTGCTGCCTGGACGGTTGTCTGCCTGCCCGTGTGATTGATCTGGAGGGCGATCTTGGCTTGGTAGCGATGGACAGACTCCACCAGGCGTCTGAAGCCGGGGATGAACTCGTCACTGTATATGCTGAGCTGCCTGTCATGACCTTTGCCCCCCCTGCTCACCGCCGTTACCTCCACGATCACCAAAGCCACCCCTCCCTTGGCCCTCTCAGCGTAGTAGCGGCAGAGGCGCTCGGAGACCGAGCCATCAGGGTTGGCAAACAGCGTGCCCATGGGAGCCATTATGATGCGGTTCCGCAGCCCGAGCCCGGCGATGCTGATGGGTTGAAACAGTTTCTCTAAAGCGCTCATGTCCCTCCCTTTCCCCGGCCATTATACAATCTTTGGCTTACCTCATAAAGCTTTGGCTCACCTCATAAAGCACCGAAGCGACAACCAATTTGACCATGAAGCGCGGCGAATTCAGGAAAAGGTATTGACATTTTTCTTCCGCCTCAAATATAATACCGTATATTCTTTCTGACTGGGAGGCTTACCTTGAGAATGGCCGGTCGATTCCCAGCTAGCTGGTTGACCTCTCAAGGCTCGAAAGGCTGGCTATCGGTCACACTGTTTTGGGCAAAAGAAGTCAATGACTGTAGACCTGATCACAGACGACACATCGCTCGTGTAGAAAGGGGGAAGGAATGAAAGGTTTTCTTTCTTTTGGGAAGGGAGTAGGCATTGTCCTACTGGTGTTGGTATTGGCGCTGGCGCTCACTTTCGCCGCCGCCTGCGGCAACGATGATGACGATGATGATGATAATGATAATGGAAAATCGTCTGTTGTTAACGCAGCAGCGATCACAGTAACTCCCATGACTGTGGTTATGCTGTACCCGACGCAAACCTATCCCGTATCCTGGGCTGGTGGGACATTCAAGGTTGTCGGCTCCGGCTTTGTTCCAGAGGAGGAAGTGGCCTTAACGCTGGTTGGCGCCCAAATCAAGGAGGGCGAGACAATCACCACAAAGGATATAAGCATAGGCCTTCCCTACTATGCCACCAGTGCTGGCATTGTCGAGTTCCTGTGGCAGAGCACGCCGGTAACGCTTCAGCCCGGCACCTATAGCCTGGTGGCCACGGGCCTTGAGGGCTCAGCGGCCTCGACGGTGCTGACGATAGCAGCAGAGCAGCCACTGCCCCCAGGGCTCGCTCCCAGAATCGAGGTGTTCGATATAAGCGGCGACGGCAAGATCGACAACTACGCCGGAGAGATGGCCCCCGTTGGCTCTATAACCGAGTTCTTCAGGGTGATAGGCTCCGGCTTTACTCCGGGAGAGCTGATCACCTTGATGTTGCCCGGGGGCTACCAGGGCAGGGACGTGATATTTAGCGATCCCTTTCCTAAAGGGCCTGATCGATCGGACCCCGGCGACCCGCCCATAGTTGGGGCTGACGGCACCTTCGACATCAGGGCGGTATTTGTAGGCGGGGTGATGCTGGATCCAGGGGTATACACCCTGCTAGCCGGTATCTTCCAGCCCCCGGGGGTAGGCGTAGGTACGGGTTGGCTCGGCTTCGGATCCATGGCCACCTATCCCCTAGTGTTGGAAGAGGTGGAGTAGCTAGGCCAGCGCAACTGAGGGCGAGTGATCAGGCCAATATATTGCTGGCTTGCTGATAGCAGAGATACCCCCAACCTTGGGGTTGGGGGTATCTGTTGTTAACCGGCCCCAAACGGGCATATGAGGCCTCCTCCAGAGAATCCTCTTTTACCTGTCGCTGTTGCCAAGGAGAAACCGGGTGAAGAACTGGCTGTGGATAGCCGGGGCTATCGGCCTGACCCTTCCCGGGCTGTTCCTCAGGCTGGGGGGCATACAGGCCTCGCCGCAGGCGGAGGCGGCACTCTCTGGGCTCTCCCTCCTGGGAGCAGCCTTCCTGCTGAGCTGGGCCTGTGCCGCAGCCCAGATCGAGGTTCCCCAGCCGCTGGCCCTGGCCGCCCTGGCTCTCATCGCCGTGCTCCCCGAATACGCCGTGGATGGTTATTTCGCCTGGACGGCAGCCAACGACCCGGAATATGTGGGCTACGCTACCGCCAATATGACCGGTGCCAACCGCCTGCTCGTCGGCATCGGCTGGCCGATGGTGATTTTCCTGTGCTGGCTGCGGGGGAGGAGAAGGGCCTCAGTATCAGTAGAGTCAGTATCAGTAGAGGTAGAGAAAGACCAGACCATCGAGCTTTCCTTCCTGGTGCTGGCCACTCTCTACTCCTTCATCATCCCCCTCAAAGGCAGGCTCGGGCTTGAGGATACCGTGGTTCTGGTAGCCCTTTTCGGGCTCTATATCTGGGCAAGCTCCAAGGGGAATGTCCAGGAACCCCGGCTAGGGGGGCCTTCAGCCACCATCGGCGCCCTGCCCAAACCAACCAGACGCCTGGTTACCGTCCTCCTCTTCCTGTTCCCGGCCGCCGTCATCCTGGCCGCAGCCGCACCCTTTGCCGAAGGGCTACTAGAAACGGGAGAGGTTCTAGGCGTCGATAAATTCATCCTGGTCCAATGGTTGGCGCCTCTGGCCTCCGAAGCCCCAGAGCTTATGGTGGTGGCCATTTTCACCCTCGCCGGCAGTGCTGGTGTCGCCCTGGGCACCTTGATCTCATCCAAGGTCAACCAGTGGACACTGCTGGTGGGAACCTTACCCTTGATCTATACCATCTCCCTGGGTGGAGCCGGAAGCCTAGACCTGGATTCCCGCCAGATGGAGGAGATCCTACTCACCGGCGCCCAATCAGCCTTCGCCATAGCTCTTCTAGCCAATTTGCGCCTCTCCCCGAGAGGCGGCGCTGTTTTATTCTTGCTCTTTATCACCCAGCTGTTTTTCACCGATCCCGCGGTGCGCTATGGATATTCAGCCGTTTACCTGGCGGGGGCACTGGCTATGCTCCTTCGGGACAGGGGAAGGATGGCCGGGCTCTGGGGGATGATGAAAGAAACCGCCGGCACGCTAAGGCCAGCCGGCAGGCAGTGAGCATCGCTGGTCCTTTGGGCGACGGTCAGACAGGCTTGTTGCCAATCGAGCTGCCGGCTGGTAAGATAAAGCCATGCCCCTGTAGCTCAGAGGATAGAGCGCCAGCCTCCGGAGCTGGAAGCGAGAGTTCGAGTCTCTCCAGGGGTATGATCCACCTCAGGGCCGGTTAGTCTTTGGGCTTTGGTTAGCCCGGGGTGTAGCGCAGTCTGGTTAGCGCGCATGGTTTGGGACCATGAGGTCGGCGGTTCGAATCCGCCCACCCCGACCACAGATATCAAGGCTTACGCCCATGGCCCGAGGACATGGGCAGACCTAAGCGACTAAGCTACTCGCTTCTTATGCCTCTGGCAGCCCAAAGATGCCCGCGAAAAGAACACAGCCAGACGGAAGACCACCAAGGTTATGGGTCAGCCCCAGCTTAGGAGCCTTTAGCTGCCTGGCTCCGGCCTTGCCCTGGAACTGCTTATACATCTCGTAGATCATCCGTATCCCGCTGGCGCCAATTGGATGCCCAAAGCACTTGAGTCCACCGTCAACCTGCACCGGCAACCCCCCATCCAGGTCGAAAAAGCCGGACTCAATATCGTCCTTCACCTTCCCCCTGGGGCTGAAGCCGAGGTCTTCCATAGTAACTGCCTCGGTGATGGAGAAACAGTCGTGGACCTCGGCCATGCTTATCTCCTCACGAGGGTTGGTTACCCCTGCTTCCTTATAGGCTGCCTGCGCGGCGCGGACACTGGCCGGGAAATGGGAGTAGTCATATTTTGTGGTGACATTTCCGTCACGAGGGGGCACGCAGAGCTGCAGCGCCTTGACATGCACCGGGTCTTTCCTCATGCGCTTGGCTATCTCAGGCGTGGTGATAATGGCTGCCGCTGACCCATCGCTGACACCACAGCAGTCAAAAAGCCCCAGAGGCCAGGCAATCATAGGGGCATTGAGTATTGTCTCCATGGGCACTTCTTTCCGGAAGTGGGCCTTGGGGTTCAGAGCACCATTACGATGGCTCTTCCAGGAAACCCTGCCTATCATATGCTTGCCTTCCTCAAAGCTCAAACCATATCGAGCGAAATATGTGGTGGCAAGCAGAGCGAAACTGCCCGGCGCCGTGCTTTCCGCCGATAACTGGTGACTGGGACTAGCCTGTCCCCCACCCAGGCCGCTAATCCCGCTATCCTTCAGCTTCTCGACGCCGATGGCTAGCACTATGTCGTAGATGCCAGCGGCTACTGCGTAGGAGGCATTTCTGAAGGCTTCCGAGGCCGTGGCGCAGGCGTTTTCCACCCTGGTGATAGGAATATAACCAAGCCTTAGCGGCTCAGACAACAACATCCCGGTATTCCCCGAGGACGTTGTCCCCAGCCAGGCTGCCTGGATATCATCAGGCCCTATTCCAGCATCCTCAAAGGCCTCGTAGGCAGCCTCCACCAGCAGGTCATCGGCACTGGCATCCCAGCGCTCCCCAAACTTGGTACATCCCATACCGACAATGGCAACCCTATCCTTTATTCCTTGCATTGTCTTCGACTCCTTAACTTTAGTTTACTCTCTTACCGGCTTGCATTTCCAGTAATAGTTGTGGATACCCTTGGTGAAGAATATCTTCCTGAAGGTCATCTCCACGCTCATGCCCACCTTGCACTCGTCAGGGTCGCGGTCGGCCATTTCAAATGAGCCCCTGCCCCCTCCCTCAAAATCAACAACGGTTACTGTGTTGGGAGGGTCGGAGCTGAGAGCCAAATAGTCATGGCTGAAGGTAGTTACCGTGCCCAGTTTATCGGCGAACTTATAAGGCTCAAATTCATCCCTGGCATGGCACTCTACACAGATCCTGGGCCGACTCGACTCGGCACTCAGGAACAACTGGGGGGTGCCGCACTTCTTACACTTGACGCCGTAAAGGGGCATTGCCCACGCGTGTTCCCTCCACAGCGACGGCATGGAGGGGGGCACTTTTTCGGGACGGGCAGCTGCCTCCAGTGGCACCAGCCCGCGCCAACGCAGGTACTTTTCATAGTTGTCAAGTGTTCTCTTCATCTCGAGATGACGCTTTATCCCACGCCTGTCCCTAATCTTTTCAATCTCCTCAGTCACCCTGAGCACCAGGGCATCGGCACCGCTTCCCCAGCTGACCAGCAGAATCCTGTCACCCGGCTTGGCCTCTTCCAAGGCACCCACCAGGACCATCAAGGGCAGCGCCGCGCCGGTATTTCCCACTGTATCAAGCAGCGACTCCTGAATCTGAGCCGGCTCAAAGCCCATCACCTTACCCAGCTCCCCATGCCTTCTGGCGTAAGGGCCATAGAAACAGGCTTTGGCAAAATCCTTTGGAGCCAGGTTGCACTTCTTCATGACTTCAGCCGCAGCTTCAGCTGGGATCTTGCGATAACCTTCGTCCAGGCCGAACCGCTCTTCCCAAGTGCGGACGAAGATATCATCATGCGCTCTCCAGTTATCGGCAAAGTCGTCGGACAAGGTGTAACTGGCCTCAATCTCCGCTATCACCTTTCCCTTTCCCAGCAGAAGGGCAGCGCCTCCATCACCGAAGGCCTGCTCATTGGCACCGGAAGCGCCCCCCAGGCGCATGTCAGCAGCAGTTACCATAACGCTCTTGGCCGAACCTGCCTCTATGGCATCCACGGCTGAGAGCATGGCAATGGTTCCAGCCCTGAGGCAATTCGCGTAATCAGCATGTCGAGTTTGCCGGCGAAGATCCAGGGCAGCGGCCACTATCGTTGAGTTCTGCCTCTCCTTGTAAGGGGCACTGGTGGTAGCCATGAACAAAGCATCGACCGTCTTGGGGTCGATCCCCTTCAGGCAGTCCATGCCAGCAGCCACTGACATGGTGACGGGGTCCTCATCATAATTGGCAACTGCTTTCTCTCCACGCGCCCCCGGTTGACCCCAAGCCTTACCAATCACGCTCCGGGGCAATCTGTAATATGGTATGTAAGCTCCATACGATAAGATACCTGCCATTTGTCCTCCTTACAATATCAGAGATTAGAGCACATTATGCATCCTGCATTCTACTACACAATTGTCGCCTCCGCAAGCGGTTCCCGAGTCGCTTTCAATCAGGAAACCTCCGCCAGGATATAGCCAATGCCCAGTAGCAACTGGGTCAGCAGAACAACCATAACGTTGCTGCCCAGAGCCGGCAGCAGTCGGCTCTGGTCATCATATCTGCGAGCGCCCTGAATGGCCTTCAGGGCCAGGGGAGCCGTCAACAGAGCTATCAGGGAGAAGGCCGGCATCGAACCCGCCACCACGCCACCGATTATCCAGAGATAGACCGCAACCATCAGAGCCGAGTAGATGACACTGGCCTTTGCCTTGCCCAGGGTTATGGGCAGCGTCTTCCTGTTGCCCTTCTTATCAGCCTCAGCATCCGGGAATTCGTTTAAGAATAGCAGGTTATGCACCAGTATCCCCGAGGGTATGGCGGCTATCACCGCAGGCAGGGTGTAGCCGCCGGTCTGAACAAAGTAAGCCCCCAGGACCGGCAGGCTACCCAGCCCCACCCCAGGAGCCCACTCCGGCCATTGTATCTTGGTCAGCACTGGCGTGTAGAGAAGGACACATGCCGCGCCCACCAGAAGCAAAGGCAGTAGACGCCAGTCCCTGACCACCACGAAATAGGCCCCTATAGGTATGGTCATGAGGAAGGCGATCAAGCCAAACCAGAAGACCTGCGTCGGCCGGAGCATGCCAGCAGGCAGAATTCCGCTGCCACCGCTGAAGGGGGTCCTGTTAGCCGCCAGGTCTATCCCGCTCTTGTAGTCAAAGTAATCGTTCAGCACGTTGACGCTGATGTGGGCCAGTAGCAGGCCTACGAAGGCCAGCAGGGCATAGCCCAGATGAAAATCACCATCATACCAGGCTATGGAGGTGCCCAGAAAGGCCAAGACTACAGATAAGAGCAAGAACTGCGGCCTGGTCTCCAGAAAGAAAAACTTCAATCTCATTCGCTGTCTCTCCTTTTCAGAGAAATTAAGAATTGCATCGGGCACTTGCTAGATCACACCATCTTCCTTGAGCTGGGAAAGCTCCTTGAGGCTATAGCCCAGGAGCCTGGGGTAGACCTCTTCGTTGTGCTCCCCCACCAGGGGGCGGGGAGTGTCTACCCTGACCGGGGTTCGGGAAAACTTTATGGGCGTCGGCGACACGGGGACCTCGCCCAACTTAGGGTACTCCTGATAGATCAGCATCCCCCGAGCCTTGACCTGGGGGTCATCCATTGCCTCAAGGACATTTTTCACCCGCCCGCAGGGCACCCTGGCCTCCTCCAGCACACGGATCGCCTCATCCACCGTCCTTTCCGCCAGCCACTCTTCCAGCATGGAGCCGATAAGGCCGCGGTTTTCGAAGCGACCTATGGTGGTCTCAAATCGGGGGTCGTCAGCCAGATCTCCCCTGCCAATGGCTTTGACGAACCTCTCCCAAAGCGTATCGCTGGCAGGAGAGAGGCTTACCCAGCCGTCCTTGGCCCTGAAACAACCGCCGAAAGCCTGGTAGCTATAATTGCCGACCTGGGGACGCTCTATGCCCAGTATCTTGCGCTCAGCGGCGGGGCCGAGACCAATGCCAAAAGAGACAGCCGTGTCCAGCAGGGAGACATCAACCATTTGGCCCATGCCCGTTCGCTGCCGATGGAAAAGGGCTACCACGATACCCAGCGCGGCATGAAGGCCGGTGCCCAAATCTATAAAGGGCACCTGCGCTTTGGTCGGTGGATTGCCGGGGAAGCCCGTGAAACCCATTATCGCCGACTCCGCCTGGACTATGGAATCGAAGCCGACACGCCGGGCATAGGGCCCATCCGTACCCCAGGCAGTGAGAGCCGCCACGATGATCTGGGGGTTAACCTGGCTCAAGAGATCATAGTCTAGAACCCTTGCTTCGGTGGTGCCCTGAGGGAAGTTATGGAATACCACATCGGCCTGCTTCACCAGCTCGTTGAGTATCTCCTTCCCCCTCTCACTTCTCACGTTCAAGGTGATACCCTTTTTATTGCGGGTTAGGGCCTTAAAAGAAAAACTCTCCCCATCGGGCGAAGGCGGATAGAACGCTCGGTCATCCGCCCCCCCCGGCCTCTCAACCTTGATGACCTCCGCCCCCAGATCCGCCAAATGCGTGGTGCAATATGGGCCGGCCACAAAACGGGCGAACTCCAGCACCCTTATTCCCTCGAGCGCTCTTTCCATCCTGAGCCCCCTTTGCCTCGACTTATCTATTCCAGGGTATAATACTATCGCAAGGACAATAACCCGTCAACAGCTGAGCCACAAAAACAGCCGAGCAAGCATACGTGGCAGCACCAGAAAGTGTCCGGTGGCGAACAGGGTTTTCAGCCGGCCCACTCGAGCCCAGGATCAGTTCGTTTGAAGTAGGTGATGAAGCCGGCGATCATTTGCTTGAAATCGGCCTCGACATCGTAGTGGATCCCAAGGCTGCTACGGTGGGCTTCGAGCCCGCGCTCGATCTCAGCGAGGCTGGCTTTGTCCTTCACGGCCTCAAGCACGATTCGCCCATAAGCCTCGATGTCCTGCTCCACCATGTCTACCAGCCGCTTTACCCTGTGATGAGGCCCAAAATGAGAAAAAAAGAGCACCGAAGGGGTAAGCTCCCGAATCCGGCGCAGCGTATCGATATGTGCCTCCAGGTCGTAGCTAGGAGGTACCACCACAGGGAAAGGACGCTCCCCTCCCTGGTCCAAGATGCCTAAAGCATCGCCTGAAAACAGGCCGTTGGTCCGGCTATCGTGGATACATATGTGGTGGGGAGCATGCCCCGGAGCATCGACTATTCTCAGGTCCCTTTCCCCCAACGAGATCACATCGCCTCCTGAAACAGCCGACACCCTCTCTTCAGCGACAGGCAGAATAGGGCCAGACACCTCGTCGAAATTCTCCCCCTGCACCTGGCGCGTGCTCTCGATCAGCCGCGAAGGATCAATGAGATGGCGGGCTCCCCTGCGGTGCACTATCACCTGGGCCTGAGGCAATGCCTGAGCCAGCGTTCCCACCCCACCCGCGTGGTCTACATGAACATGGGTAACAACTACGTAGGAAAGCTGTGTCGGGTCATAGCCCACCTGTCGCATGCCCTCTAGGAGCAAAGGGACAGCCACCGAGGGGCCGGTCTCGATGAGGGCAGCTCGATGTCCCATCACCAAGTAAGCCGTTACCGACATAGTTGGCACTCCCCGCTGAACATCTATCATATAGGTTCCATCGGTCACCTTAGATACAGGCACCATACCTCGCCCCCGGCCAAGCGGCTTCCTGGCTTGGCAAATAGCTGGAGACATTCTACCCTGGATAGAGCCTGGTTGCAACTCTCCGAGGTTGTGGTAGGCCCAGGGTTAATTGTGGGAAAAAGTGGGGCAAAATAGCACTAAAGTACACCATGTTCATAGGACTAAAGAGCCATTATAATAAAGATTTTCCCGGCTAAAATAGCTAAAATAGAGTGTTACTGCAATTGGTTTGAGAAAGGCTTGACACCGGGCTTTCTATAGGGTAAACTACCCCTCGGAGGCATGCAAAAGTTCTTGGTTTATGGCAAAAAACACCCTAGGCCGTAACAGGGGGGCTGTGTTACGGCTTTCCTTTGGGAGCAAGGCTCAGGTGGGAGCAAGGCTCAGGCCCCCCAAAAAGAGCCAGCAAAAGGAGGACGGCATGAAGTTAACTCGCAGGCAGTTCCTGAAGGCTGGTACCGCTGGTGTGGGCGGTTTTACCGTCTTTCATACCCTGGGTTGGCGAAGCAGTCCCGGAACTTCCCACAAGGCTTCTGCACTGAAGAACAAGATCAGTGAAACAACCACAATTTGCCCCTACGATGCTTCAGGGTGCGGCTTTATCGCTGCCGTTGAGGCGGATGGGATGCTTAAGATCGAGGGTGACCCCGATCATCCCATAAACCGAGGCGCTGCTTGCGCCAAGGGAGCTTCCCTCGCCCAGCTCCACCAGGTGGATGGCAAGATCAACCCCAGGCGCCTGCAGAACCCTCTTTACCGCCCGCCCGGAGGCAGGGATTGGGAGGTGCTATCCTGGGATGAGGCCATCGACCGGATAGCGAGAAGGATCAAGGACACTCGCGACAATAACTGGACCGCGAGCGATGGCGAAGGCTACGTTGTAAACCGAACCGAAGGCATCGCCTCGGTGGGCGGGGCGGCCCTGGACAACGAGGAATGCTACCTCCTGGTCAAAGCGCTGCGCGCCCTGGGCCTGGTCTACGTAGAACATCAGGCCCGTATATGACACTCCTCTACCGTCGCCAGTTTGGCGGAGACATTCGGCAGAGGGGCCATGACCAACCACTGGAACGATATCGCAAACGCCGACTGCATGATCGCCATCGGGTCCAACCCGGTGGAGAACCACCCGGCTGCTTCCGGCTGGATAACCGCGGCCAAGGAGAGGGGGGCCAAGCTCATCAGCGTTGACCCCCGCTTCACCCGCACTTCAGCCATCGCTGACATCTACTGCAAGATGAGATCGGGCACGGATGTCGCCTTCATCGGCGGCATCATAAAATATGTGCTCGATGAGATGGACCAGTATCCAGAGAAGTACAACATGGTCTATGTCACGGAATATACCAACGCCTCTTTCCTCATCAACCCCGATTTCGAAGGCCCAGCCGACCTGGACGGGCTGTTCTCGGGCTATGACCCGGCTAAACGGTCCTACGACAAGTCGAGCTGGCAGTACCAGTCCCCCGAGGAGGACGGCACCCCCAAGTGGGACAAGAGCCTGAAAGACCCCAACTGCGTCTTCCAGCACCTGAAGAAGCACTTCGCCCGCTACGATGTCGATACGGTGTGCAAGATCACGGGAAGCCCCAAGGATACCTACCTTGAGATCTGCAAGACATATGCCGCTACCGGCGCGCCGGGCAAAACAGGCACCATCTTGTATGCCATGGGCACCACCCAGCACACCAACGGCACCCAGATGATCCGAAGCTATGCCATGCTGCAGCTCTTGCTGGGCAACATCGGCGTCGCCGGCGGTGGAATCAATGCCCTCAGAGGCGAGTCCAATGTTCAGGGCTCGACCGATCACTGCCTGCTGTGCCACATCCTGCCCGGCTACCTCAAGCAACCGACCAACAAGGATGAGACCCTGGAGAAACTGCTGGAGCGGGTCACACCAAAGTCCGGGGACCCCAAGAGCGCCAACTGGTGGCAGCACTACCCCAAGTACATGGTCAGCCTGCTCAAGGCGTGGTATGGCGACGCTGCCACCAAAGGCAATGAGTTCGGCTACCAGTACCTGCCCAAGACCACCAAGCCCTACAACGATTACTCCTGGATCGGGCTCTTTGAGGAGATGTACGCCGGAACCATTAAAGGGCTGATGTGCTGGGGGCAGAACCCGGCGGTGTGCGGCCCCAACGTCAAGATGGAACGAAAGGCCATAGAGAATCTGGACTGGCTGGTGGCCGTTGACCTGTGGGAGACGGAGACCGCCGCTATCTGGAAGAGGCCTGGCGTTGACCCGTCGACGATCGGGGTCGAGGTCTTTCTGCTGCCAGCAGCCGCCTCCTATGAAAAGGAGGGAAGCATCACCAATAGCGGCCGCTGGGCCCAGTGGCGGTACAAGGCTATCGAGCCGCCGGGCCAGGCTAAGGAAGACCTGTGGATCATCAACAAGCTGGTGCTCAAGCTCCAGGAGCTTTATGCCCGGGAGAGTGGGCCCAATGCCGAGGCCATTACCAAGCTCACCTGGGACTACGGGGATTCGCCCAGCGCCGACAAGGTGGCCAGGGAGATCAATGGCTATAACCTGACCACGGGCAAGCTTGCCGCCAGCTTCGGCAAGCTCAAGGATGACGGGACAACCAGCTCGGGCAACTGGCTCTACTGCGCCAGCTACACCGAGGCGGGCAATATGATGGCCCGCCGCGACCCCTCCCCCGGCGCCTTCAACATAGGCCTCCATCCCAAGTGGGCCTGGTGCTGGCCGGTAAATCGGCGCATCATCTATAACCGGGCGTCGGTGGACCTCGACGGCGTTCCCTGGGACAAGGAGCATCCCGTTATCTGGTGGCGGAATGGCAAGTGGGATGGCGATGTGCCCGATGGCGGATGGCCACCCATGGCCCTTGACCCGGAGAAGACCAAGTATCCCTTCATCATGAAACCCGAAGGGCATGCCCGCATCTTCGGCATGGGGCGGGCCGATGGCCCCTTCCCTGAGCACTACGAGCCCTGGGAGAGCCCGGTGGATAACCTCCTGTCGGGGACGCAGAATGACCCGGCTTTCAAGATCTGGGGCTCCGAGATGGACCTCAAGGGCGACCGCGACAGGTACCCCATTGTTTGCACCACCTACCGCCTCACCGAACACTGGCAGGCGGGGCAGATGACCAGAAACCTTCCCTGGATCGTGGAGCTGATGCCTGAGATGTTCGTCGAGCTCAGCCAGGAACTGGCGGCGGAGAAAGGCATAGTCAACGGGGGAAGGGTTATCGTGGAGACGGCCCGAGGTAAGGTAGAAGGAGTAGCCCTGGTCACCGCGCGCTTTAAGCCCTTCCAGATAAACGGTCAGACAGTTCACCAGGTCGGCCTGCCCTGGCACTGGGGCTATACGGGTAGCTCCACCGGCGATAGCGCCAACATGCTGACCCCCCATGTGGGGGACGCCAATACCATGATCCCAGAGTTCAAGGCTTTCCTGTGCGACGTGAGGAGAGCTTAGAGAGGCCAAAATGTTCCGTGGGAGGTAACCGATGGCAAAGGCGATTCTGTACGATGCCACAAAGTGCGTAGCCTGCCGTGGCTGCCAGGTGGTGTGTAAGCAATGGAACGAGCTAAAGGCGGAATTCACCGAGAACCGGGGCAGTTACGAGAACCCTAAGGATCTGTCGCCTGAGACCTGGATAAAAATGGAGTTCAGGGAGATACCGAGGAACGGATCCGTGGCTTGGCTCTTTACCCGGCGCGCCTGCATGCACTGTACCGACGCCGGCTGTGTGACTGCCTGCCCCACCGGGGCGGTCTACCATCATGACCTGGGCTTCGTTGCCTACGACAAGGGTAAGTGCACTGGCTGCGGCTACTGCGTCGACTTTTGCCCCTTCGAGGTCCCCCAGCTCGACGGCAGCCGGGTCACCGGCTTGGGCAGGATAGATAAGTGCACCTTCTGTACCACCCACGGCCTTGACCGCATCGGCAATGGCTTAGAGCCTGCCTGCGTCAAGACCTGCCCTCCAGGGGCGCTCATCTACGGGGACCGAGGTGAACTGGTGGCGGAGGGCAACAAGCGGGTCGCCGCTCTCGGGGGCAATGCTACCCTGTATGGGGAAAACGAATTGGACGGCCTGCATGTCCTCTATGTCCTGACCGATTCTCCTGAGACTTACGGCTTGCCCAAGGACCCCAAGGTCTCCGCCGCAGCTACTGCCTGGAAGGACATAATCCAGCCCCTTGGCTGGGCTGCGGGGGGGTTGGTGGCCGGTGGCCTGTTGATTAACCTGATTGTTGCCCGCGCCAGACAGATCCGTGCAGAGGAGGAAAAGTAGCATGCAAGAGGTTGAACGCTACAAGCTGTCAACACGGGTGCTCCACTGGATCGTAGCCGCGTCGTTCTTGGTCCTGGCGATCACAGGGTTATTCCTATTTGCGCCCTGGTTCAGCGCCGCGGCCTGGTGGGGATGGAGTGGGGTGGCCCACCGCGTCGCCGCCGCGATCTTCGTGCTGGTGCCTGTGCTCTTCGTCCTATTCGGCAATTGGAGCCGGTCAATGGGCTTCGTCAAGGAAGCCTTTGCCTGGGGTAAAGATGATGTGGAGTGGTTTAAGGCGGCACCCGATTACTATTTCGGCGGCGACCCAAGTCGGATGCCCCCGCAAGGGCACATCAATACCGGTCAGAAGCTCTACTGGCTGACTGTCCTCGTGGCTTCGGCCATTCTGTTGGCGACCGGCGTTATCATGTGGTTCTTCAAGGGCATCGTGACCGCCGAAGTTATCCAGTGGTCCATTTTCCTACATAGCCTGGCTTTCATTGGCCTTGGCGTCTTCTTCCTGGTTCATTTCCAGCTCAGCGCCTTGCATCCACGGATGCCTGAATCCCTGGGATCGATGATCTGGGGCAAGGTCTCCGCCAAGTATGCCCAGTCCCACCACGGCAAGTGGTACGACCGAACCTCGGCGGACCAAGAGGCGCAGGAGGCCTAGGTGCAGTGACGGGTGGTTGGGCGTAGTGGAAGTCGATGGCAAGATACTGAAGAGGCTGGAAGAGTGGCAACAGGGCGGGGAAGCTCTGCCTGAGTTTGTCGGGCTCTACGAGCAGCTGTTGCGCATTCAAGTTGAGGCGAGGGCACGTATCCCCGCCCCAGAGCCAGGCCTGAGCCGAGACAAGGCCAGCGATCGGTTAAGACAGGGTATGCCGCTACTTCAGTGGCGTGCCCTGTCCCTGGATTGGTCAGCCTTTCAGGATCTGTTCCGGGCAGTTGTCAGCGCAACCGGCGAATACTACAAGGCCACAGCGGAGGCTGTCCACAGCCTGAGAGACATTGCCCGCGACATACCTCCCTTGCAGGAAGTGACCAAGGCCTGGTATGAGGGCTCGCCACTATCGGCGTTCTCACAACCTCATGGTGTTGACCCCGAACTTCTGGCCGCTGTGATTCACTCCGCCGTCAGGCCCTTCTTGACCTGCTGGTCTGAGGCGCTGATCGGGCTAGTGGATCAGGAACAGTGGCGCCGTGGATACTGCCCAATTTGTGGAGGCAAGCCCCATTTCGCTTTCCTGGACAAAGAGCGGGGAGCCAGGTGGCTGCTCTGCTCTCGCTGTGAGGCCCAGTGGCTCTTTCAGCGGCTGGAGTGTCCTTACTGCGGCACCCAGGATCAGGATGCCCTGGCCTATTTCACCGACGATGATGGGGTGTATAGGCTTTATGTGTGTGAGCGGTGTCGGACCTACCTGAAGGCTATCGATCTGCGTCGGACGCAATCGGAGACATTGTTGCCCTTGGAGTGCATCCTGAAACTTGACATGGACGGCCAGGGGAGAGACAATGGATATAGGGCAGGGTGGACAGGCACCGTGTCGGATGGATAAGAGCAGCCTGGGGGCTGCTGAGCCTGTGAGCGAGCACGAGGATAAGAAAATGTGGGGAGGTTAGAGTCATGCCACATATTGGACCGCTGGAGCTTGTTGTAATATTGGCGGTCATCCTCATCATCTTCGGCGTGGGGAAACTGCCGCAGGTTGGTGGGGCCATTGGCCATGGGCTGCGGGAGTTTCGCAAAGGCCAGCTTGGCGAAGAGGATAAGGAGGAAGTACAACCCAAAAAGAGGGTCGCCAAGAAGGCAGCCCGGGGCACAACCAAGAAGGGGGAAAGCTAATACTGACCCCAAGAATGTATCACGGGCATTGAAAAGGCGGATTGGCCCGTCACCTGGTCTGAAAACCACCGAGGCTGGGTCCAGGGATAGTTATGGATCTTTTCGGCATAGGCCCGCTGGAGATATTGGTCATCCTTATCGTGGCCCTGATAATATTCGGGCCGGAAAAGCTGCCAGAGATTAGCAGGACGATAGGGAAAACAGTGCGTGGCTTTAGGAAAGCCGCCTCTGACCTGACAGCCCAGGTGACCAGGGAGATAGAGGGGGAAAAAGACCGCAAACCTGGGGAAGCGGGGATGGGCGATAAACCCGATAAGTCGGCGCAGGCATAAAGCCAGCAGAATGACGGCGTGAGAATATCTGCCACCAAGGGCACCTCAAAGTGAGCCAGATCGACAAGCTAACAATCACCGGCCATCTACAGGAATTGCGTCAACGTCTAGTCAAGTCGGTGATTGTGGTAATAATAACCACATCTATCTCTTTCTTCTTCGCCAAGCAAATCTTCGACATCTTGATACGGCCGGCGGGGGACATCAACCTCATCTTTGTCGAGATGACGGAGATGTTCGGCACCTATATGAAGGTGGCCCTGGCCAGTGGCATCGCGCTGGCCATGCCTTTCCTCGTCTATCAGCTGGTGATGTTCGTCTCCCCCGCGCTTACCCGCCAGGAAAAAAGATATATCTACTTGATGCTGCCCTTCGTATCATTTATGTTCCTGGGAGGCATTGCCTTCGGCTACTTTATCCTGGTGCCACCGGCAACAAAGTTCTTGATCTCCTTCGGCAGCGACATCGCTGAGCCTCAGATCAGGATAGGCAATTACATCTCGATCGTGCTCAGGCTGCTATTGAGCATCGGGGCCGTCTTCGAGACGCCGGTAATAATCCTTTTCCTAACGAAGATCGGCGTCATCACTCCCAAATGGCTTGCCAACAAGCGCAAGTATGCCTTTGTCGGCGCTTTTATTCTGGCCGCCATTATCACCCCCACCTTTGACCCGGTGAATCAGAGCCTCGTTGCCGCCCCGCTGATCATACTGTACGAGACGAGCATCTGGATATCCAAGCTCGTGTGGCGGGGGAAGCCCAGCGTGGTCCATCCCGACCTCACACCTCCGGCATAGGGCTTAAGGCTGTATATTCCAGGCGTTGCGCTGAAGAGACATATCGTATATACTCAAGTTGGAGGGAGCGGTTGGGTCCCGGTGGGCTTCGCGGACTTCAAATCCGTTGGGGGGTGCGGTTCCGTGTCCTCGGTGGGTTCGACTCCCATTCGCTCCCGCCAAATCGAACGACCGCCTATGCCAGCACCCGCTCGTCACCGACGCGGCGGGTGATCTTTTTCTCATCCAGATACTCAAGGAGAGCCTGGGCATACTTGCGGCTGGTGCCAAACATGTCCCGCACCTGAGCCAGGGTCACCTTACCATGTGCCTTCATATGGGAACTGATCCTGTCTACCATTTCATCGTAGGCAGAGGCGGCAAACACCACGCCCTCGCTCACCTTCACTACCCGGCGTTGCTCGATGAGGAGGTTGAGCAAATCGGGCTCGGGCATCGGTTCGCCGGGCGGGGCATAGGGGTTTCGGGCCAGGGTCTCCAGAAAGGCGTCGACCTGCCTCTGCTGTCCCTGGGTAAGCTCAGCGCGGTGAGGGGGGAGGCGCACTTCCGCTCCCTCCTCGGCGAGAACCCCCTCCTGGAGAAGACCTTGTAGGATGCCGGCGAGGGAGTGCGTGGCCAGCTTCAGCTTGCTCCTCAATTCCACCTTGGGCATGCCCCGGCGCAAGGGGAACCGTCGGTGATAATCACCAACTAAAGCTGCCACCCTATCCCTGAAAAGCTGCCAGCCCCGGGCGGTGAAGAGCAGGGAATGGCTCCCGCTGCCTGCTGCCACCACCTTTCCTCCCTGGATGAGGGCCCTTATCGCTGGCTCAGCCTCGTCGGGGGGCAGCTCGCAACGGCCGAGGAGGGCTCCCATTTCCAGCGGCTGCTTGGTCTCCAGGCTGGCAACCACGATCTCCTGGGCTGTGCCCTTTTCCCTGATCTCCAGGTCCCGGATGATGCCGGGGCGGAAGCGGCGATGCCGCCCCGGATGGGTATTTACGATATCTCCACCCCCCACACTCTCCTGCGGGGAGCGGATGATGAAGCGATCGCCTTTGACCACGGCCACGGGCTCGGCCAGCGCTAACTGGGCCCAGCTGGCCTCTCCCGGCTCTAGCTCCTCCCTCTCCAGCAAACGAATTTTGGCCTCCACCTCGCAGGAACCGGTGTGAAAGCTGACGGTAATGTTGTGCCGCAGGCCACGACGCAGGGATGAAATAAGGCGGAGCCTGACATCCAGGAATCTGGTGGGACGCAACCAGCCGGGGTTAGTCAGCACGTCCCCGCGCTTCAGCTCGGCGCTGGCAATACCCACCAGATTGGCTGCGACCCGGCTCCCGGGCCGGGCAACATCCAGCCTCCTTTTATGTGTCTGCAGCCCTCGCAGGCGTGACCTGAGGCCCGGGGGCACGATCTCCACCTCCTGGCCGACTGAGAGCGAGCCATCGATCAGCGTCCCCGTGACCACCGTGCCTGAGCCAGCTATGGTGAAAACGCGGTCGATGGCCAGCCTTGGCCGACCGATATCCTTTCTGGCCGGTGCTGACTCCAGAAGATGGTCAATTGCAGAGACTAAGTCGGGTAGGCCCTCCCCCGTCAGCGCAGAGACGACAATAACCGGGGCCTGGGCCAGCGTAGTTTCCTTTATTGCCTCCTCCACGTCCAGGACAACCAGATTCAGCCAGTCTTCGTCTACCAGGTCCTTCTTGGTGATGACCACGATCCCTTTGTCTACCTGAAGCAAGTCCAATATAGCCAGATGTTCCCTGGTCTGAGGCATTATCCCTTCGTCAGCGGCGACGATGAGCAGGGCTATGTCGATGCTGCCGACACCAGCCAGCATATTCTTGATGAAGCGCTCATGCCCGGGGACATCGACGATGCCTACCTCTCGCCCGCTGGGCAGCTTCAGCCAAGCGAAGCCCAGGTCTATGGTCATGCCCCGCTCCTTCTCCTCCGCCAGTCGGTCGGGATCGATGCCGGTCAGGGCATGCACCAGGACAGATTTGCCGTGATCGACATGGCCCGCGGTGCCCAGCACGAACACTATACACCTCTTGTGGCTTTTGTTAGCCTCCGGGGAGGCTCCGGACCCGTGGCCACACTGTGAAGGGCTTCGAGCACAACCCCGTCCTCCTCAGGGAGGACAGTTCGGGGGTCGAGGAGCAGCACGTTGCCGCTGATCCGCCCGATCACCGGCGTCCCCTGACGCCGTAACCTGCGAGCCAGGGTTTGAACGGTGCTCTGTCCCTGGCTCCCCCCCTGCGTGCTCAGGGCGACAAGCTTAGTGGGCAATGTCCCCCCAGGCAAACTGCCGCCGCCTACCATTGTTTCGCCATCTATCACCTCGGCCAGCCCCTTGAGGGCTTGAGCCCACAGCTCGGCTCGACGCTCGATCTCCTCCACCGGGGCCGAGATCATGCGCCACACCGGGACCCTCTTCACCGCTTCGCCCTTCAAGTAATGAAGCAGCGTGGCCGCCAGCCCGGCCAGCCCTATCTTATCGATGCGGACTGCCCGCGCCAGAGGGTGCCTCCTCAGCTTATCCATAAGGCCCTTCTTGCCGACTATGATCCCCGCTTGAGGGCCTCCAACGAGCTTGTCCCCGGAGAAGAGGACCAGCCCTGCGCCCCGGGCAACGCTATCCTGAACCATAGGCTCCGGGTCGAGACCAAACTGGGTGGTGTCCAGAAAGCAGCCACTGCCCAGGTCATCCAATAGGGGGAGGTCATGCCGCTCGCCAAGCGCCACCAGCTCGGGGAGGGCGACGCTGTGGGTGAAGCCAACGACCCTGAAGTTACTGGCGTGAACACGAAGCAGCGCTGCCGTTCTCTGGCTGATCGCCCCTTCGTAGTCTGTAATATAGGTGCAGTTGGTGGTCCCCACCTCCACCAGCTTGGCTCCGCTTTGGCGCATCACTTCAGGGATGCGAAAGCCACCGCCGATCTCCACCGCCTGGCCCCGGGAAGCGATCACCTCCCCCCTTCTGGCCAGGGCGCTGAGGGCCAACAGCACCCCAGAGGCGTTGTTGTTCACCACCAACGCGCTCTCAGCACCGCTTAGCTGGCACAAAACCTGCTCCACGTGAACCTGGCGAGAGCTTCTCCTCCCGCTGTCGAGGTCAAACTCCAGGTTGGTGTAGCCCTTTGCCGCCCGATCCATAGCTGCCATGGCCTCTTCGCTGAGCGGCGCCCGACCCAGGTTGGTGTGAAGTATGACCCCGGTGGCGTTGATGACCGGGCGCAGGCTGGGATGGGACAGGGCCTCAGCCTGGGCACAAATAGACTCCACTATCTCGTCAAAGGAAGGACATGAATTGCCCAGGGCAATGGAGCGGCGAACACTTTCCAGGCGCTGGCGAACCAGGTCCACGAGCAAGGCAGGGCACAGGGTATCTTCGAGCGACTTCAATCGAGCATCGGAAATGAGCCTGTCCACGCTGGGAAGACTGCGAAAGCTGGCTTCCATATCGGCCTCCGACTAATTCTAGCAACATGGCGAACGAGTTTCAACATGGCCTTCATCGCTCGGCCTGGCAAGCTTGGTCTGCGCGCTCGATTTATGCTATGATGTCACAGCCAATTGGTGGCTAGTCTCTTGCCAAGGAGGAGCCGGGTGGCCAAGTGGATGTCCTCCCGCCTGACGGAAAGCGTTCGCGGCGCCGGTTGAGCTTCTAAGCTGGGTCCGGGAGACCTAGACCAAGCTCTATGTGGCTTGCCCCTGATATCCGACCCCAATGTGATCACGGGCATGGCCAGCCTCGATGACGCCGGCGTTTACAAGCTGGCAGATGATCTGGCAATCATCCAGACCATTGATTTCTTCACGCCCATAGTCGATGAACCCTACGTATTCGGCCAGATCGCCGTGGCCAATGCCCTGAGCGATGTCTACGCCATGGGAGGCAGGCCGCTGATGGCCCTGAATATCGTCTGCTTCCCCATCAGCTCCATGGACATCTCGGTTCTGCAGGAGATCCTCCGGGGCGGGCTGGACAAGATGCGAGAGGCCGGGGTGACCCTGATCGGTGGCCACAGTGTGGACGATACGGAGCTGAAATACGGCCTCTCCGTCACCGGCGTCGTTCATCCTGAAAAGGTGTTGACCAACGCCGGGGCTCAAGCAGGAGATAAGCTGATACTCACTAAGCCTGTGGGCACCGGAATCCTGAGCACCGCCTTGAAGGCCGGGATAGCCGATAAACAGTCCGTAGCCGATATCACCGCATCCATGACAGCCTTAAACAAGGAGGCCTCAGAGCTGATGCAGGCGGTAGGGGCCCATGCCTGCACCGACATAACCGGCTTCGCCCTTCTCGGCCATGCCTGTCAGATGGCTCACAACAGCCAGGTGGGCCTGGAGCTTCATTTCGCCTCGGTTCCTTTCCTCCCCAAAGCGGAGGAGTTTGCCACAAGGGGTTGTTGCCCGGCAGGCTTGCAGCGAAACAGAGAGTTCTACTCCAAAACGGTGGAATTTGCCCCCCAGGTGCCTGCACCTGTAAAAGACATGCTCTTCGATCCTCAAACCTCCGGGGGACTGCTCATTTCCCTGGCTCCCAAAACGGCGGAATCGCTGCTGGACAGGCTGCATGAAGCAGGCGTGCCCCAGGCAGCTATCATCGGGGAGGTAGTCGCCGGCCCAACGGGGAAAGTCCTGGTAAATTGAGGTGATATTCATTGCCAGGGAGGGGAGAGGCTGGTATAATTCCCGAAGAAGCCCTTTATGAGCCCGGATAGTTCTGCAGGGCAAAATAGATAAAAAATATATAAGAGGAGGTCCAAATCATGGTGGACTACAGCCGCTACCAGTACATTTTGGTGGAGAAGAAGGATGGTATCTGCAAACTCACCATGAATCGTCCCGAGGCCCTCAACGCCGTGGGCCCCGAGCTACACCCGGAGCTGGAGAGTATCTTCGCCGACGTTGCCCGGGACAGTGAGGTGAGAGTGGTGGTGCTGACCGGTGCCGGGAAGGCCTTCAGCGCCGGCGGCGATATAAAGCTGATGGAGAGAGGTCTGGATGCGCCGGTCGCCGATAAGACGGTGGGCCTGTTCGGCGAGGCCCGAAGGCTTATCCACAATATCATCGATGTGCCTCAGCCTATCATAGCCATGGTGAACGGCCATGCCATGGGGCTGGGGGCGACCCTCGCCCTCTTTTGCGACCTCGTCTACGTCGCCGAGGGCGCCCGGATCGGCGATCCCCATGTCGGGGTGGGTCTGGTGGCCGGGGACGGGGGTGCCGTCATCTGGCCGCTGCTGATAGGGATAGCCAAAGCCAAGGAGTACCTCCTGACCGGAGCCCCGCTCGGAGCCAAGGAGGCGGAGCAGATCGGGCTGATAAACAAGGCCGTGCCCCTGGAGGAGCTGGAGTCTACGGTGATGGCCATGGCCCAGCGTCTGGCTGCCGGTGCGCCCAAGGCTGTACAGTGGACCAAGATGTCTATCAACCGGCACCTCAGGCAAGCGGTGACCCTGGTCCTCGATACCTCTCTGGCCCTTGAGGGCTTGAGCCTGGGCACCCAGGACCATGCGGCAGCGGTGAGGGCCTTCCTTCAGAAGCAGATGCCCCAGTTCGAGGGCAGATAGCGATCCTGGCAACCGGGCGCGGGCACCTCGGATCGTTCTGGGAACTGCCGGTGCCCGGAGCTTTGAGGAGGCTCAGCCGAGCGGAGTGCTTGCTGCTATAGTGCCGACTTCAGAACCACCGTCTGAGTGGCGGCAGGCAGGTTCTCCCGCGTGAACTCCACCTCGCTGGCATCCAGCCTGTTTACGTCGCTTCTACCCTTCAGGAAGTCCTCGACATCGGCTATGGGATAGGCGCATTTGGCAGTCTTGAAGTGCATGGGGATGACCACCTTTGGCTTCAGGCTATCGCAAAGTTGGGCGGCTACGGGGGCGCCGATGGTGAAGAAACCGCCTACCGGGCTGAATAATATATCGACCTCTCCTATACCGGAGACCTGTTCCTTTGAGGGCGGGTGCCCCAGGTCGCCCAGGTGACACAGCCTCATCCCATCCACGGTAAAGCAGAATATGGTGTTGGGCCCCCGCTGCCCCCCCTGGGACTCATCATGGTAGGTGGGGATGCCCTTAAACGGGATGCCTTTGACCTCCTTGACCCCTGCGCCCTTGACTACCTGGGGGCTTTCCCGCACCGCGGCGGCATTGTTGTGATCAGCGTGGTCGTGACTCACCGTCACGATGTCGGCGGCCTCGTCTATGCTGGCATAGCTTAGCCCGCCCCCCACTTCATAGGGATCGGTGATGATCCTGGTTCCCTGGTCCGAGGTTATGAGGAATGCAGCGTGAGCCAGCCATTTGACCTTCATGATCGCCTCCTTTCTATTGTCGGGCAAGGGCCAGGGCCAGGTTGGCCAGCGTGCGAACCCCGACCCCGGTGGCGCCTTTCACCAGGTAAGTTCGGTCCTTGTCGCTGCGGGAGGTACCGGCTATGTCCAGGTGAACCCAGGGGGTATCCTCGCTGAACTCCGACAGGAACTGGGCAGCGGTGATGGCACCCCCGTATCTGCCGCCCACGTTCTTGATGTCGGCCACATCGCTCTTGTTTGGCTCCTTATATTCCTCGTACATCGGCATCTGCCATATGCGCTCCCCGGCCTCTTCGCCGGCCCTGAGCACAGCCTCCATGATTTCCTGGTTGTTGCCGAAGGCGCCGCTGCAGATATCGCCCAGGGCAATGTGGCAAGCCCCGGTCAGCGTGGCCACATCCACCAGGGGCGAAAGCTCCAGCTTGCGGGCATAACTCAGGGCGTCGGCCAGGATAAGCCTTCCCTCGGCATCGGTGGAGACGATCTCGATAGTCTTGCCGTTCATGGCCCGCAATACATCCCCAGGCTTTAAGGCGCTGCCGCTGGGCAGGTTCTCCGTTGCCGGCACCAGGGCGGTGACATTCATCTTGGGCTTAAGCTGGGCGATAGCGCGCATGGCGGCGATAACCGTCGCCCCCCCGGCCATGTCCCCCTTCATCTCCCCCAAGCCCTCGGAGGGCTTGATGGATATCCCCCCTGAGTCGAAGGTTATGCCCTTGCCGATCAGCCCCAGGGGCTTGGAGGATGTGGCATCCCCCTTATAGCTGAGCTGGATGAGCTTCGGCGGCTCCTGGCTCCCCTGAGAAACCCCCAGTAGCCCGCCCATGCCCATCTCCTGCATCTGCTGGCGCTCAAGAAGGCTGAACTCCAGACCATAGCTCTGGGCCATATCCTTTGCTATCTGGGCCATAGCGCCGGGGGTCATGTAATTAGCCGGTTCGTTGACCATATCCCGGGCAAAGTTGGTGGCCTCAGCCAGCACCTGCCCCCTCACACATCCCCCCTCCAGGCTGGAAATCTTGCCCTCCTCCTTCTCCACTATCAGCAGCTCCTTTATCTCGCCAGATTCAGGCTCCTTGGTCATATGCTTGCGGAAGGCGTAGACGCCCAGGATGCTGCCCTCTACCACCGCCTGAGCGGCCGTCTCCGGCCCTATACCGGCCAGACCCGCTCCATGAGCGATGGTGGCTACCCTCTGTGAGCCGATCTTGCGCAGGGAGCGACATGCCTCGGCGGCCACACCTCGAATCCGGTCCGGGGTTAGCTCCGGCTGCTTTCCCAGGCCGACCACCACCACCCGGGCGGCCTCGATCTTGCCCAGGGTATGGATCATGGAGACCTCGTTCAGTTTGCCCTTGCTCTCACCGGTGGCCATGAGCTGAGCGATAGCCCCTCCCAGGGCCTGATCTACGGCCTCAGCCGCCCCGCTGGGGCGCGCCTCCCCCTCACACAGGTTCACAATGATGCTATCGACCTGAAGCTTGGTGATGTCGCCAGCTATGACCTTGATCTCCATATCGTTCCCCCAAATTTATCGCTCCACAGCTCGCGCTATCTTGTCGATGACCGGGGAGATATCCCTCGAGGTGTCAACGGCAAAATAGTTGCGGCGGATCCTCTGGGCTGAGACCTTCATTTTCTGGTAGACTTTCCAGTCCGCGTCTGATCTGTTCTCCGGGTCATTGTCCTGACCTCGGGATCGGAGGCGCTGCCGCACCAGGGAAGGGGGCGCCTCGACACCGACCATGATGAGCCTGGCCCCCAGGCGGCTGGCAATGTGATACAGGCGTTCCCGACCCCTCTCCGACAGATTCGTGGCATCCAGGATAAGGGGTATCCCGTCCCGCAGCAGCTCCTCAATGAGGAGGTGACAGGTGCGGAAAAGGCAGGAGCTTTCCTCAGCGCTATAGCCGGGGGAGGGGAACAGCGCCTTGCGCAGGGCATCGCTTTCCAGAACGGCGAAGGGCAGTCTCTCCGCCAGCCTGCGGCAGAAGTACGACTTTCCGGTGCCGGGCAGGCCACAGATCACCACAAAGGCGGGGGAGACCGCGGCTTCGGGGAGCTGACCCAAACTTTGTCTCAATCTAGATACATCTTGTCTGGTTTGCCCCATCTCCCCCCAATTATAGGATATTTCTGCCGATTGAGCCAGCAGGCCGGGATGGCAGCCTATAAGTAGCTCCGATCGTAGAGGAGACGGTTGATGAGGATTCTCTTTACATCGGTGGCTGTCTTGAGGTCCTCTTTAAGGTCGGCGGTGAGCCTTCTTATCATTATCGATATGAAAAGGGCGAGGAAGGTCAGGGCTATGGGCAGCGTGTCCTCCGATTGCACCAGCCAGGTCCCCAGGGGCAGGACAGCAAAGCCGATGGCCATTCCCAGGGGCAGGCTCTGGCTGGATGCCCCGCCGAACTTCAGGCGCTGAGCCAACGACTGGCTGGGATCGAGCAGTCGGGGTATTGTCCTCACCCCAAGGCCTATCAGCATAGGGGGCGCTGCGGCAACGAGGAAGGGCTCGAAAGCCAAGGCAAATGCCATAGCCAGGCCAGTGCTGTTGCCCTTCTCACCCGTTCCCTTGATATACGCAGGCCACATCTGACCGATTACCGTGGCCATCCCGGCGGCACCGACCACGGCGATATCGAAGTCCAAGGCCTTGGCCACCAAGACCACGATGACCCCTTTGGCGACATCCGCGGCTATGCCCAAACCTCCTACAGCCGGCCCCATCATGTTCCACAGGGCTAAGTGCAAATCGCCCTGCTCTCGAAGGTCAACCCCCTTGAGCTTGCCCATGAGGAACAGAACGGGCAGGGCGCCAAAGAGATACGCGCCCAAGATCAAGGCCACTTCAGGCCACATGCTGCCCTCCTAACTGACTTGGCTGGAGACAATACTCAGTCGCCGCGGAAAAATCTAGTCCCCGCTGTAGAAAGCGAGGCCCAAAACACCGGGGCCAGTATGGGCGCCCATCACCGGAGTAAACTGGGTGACATAAAGTTCAACGCACTGCAGCCGCGAGGAGACCTGACGCTTGAGTTCTTCGGCCTCTTCGGCGGCATGGGCATGGAATATTGCCACATGCACCGGGTCTTCTGCCACCCGCTGCCTCACTATCTCCACCAGGCGCTCCCTGGCTCGGGGGCTGGTTCTCACCTTTGCCACCAGGCCTACCTCGCCCTGGAACAGCTGGACAATAGGCTTGATCTTGAGCAGGGAGCTGGCCCAAGCGTACACTTTGGGCACGCGACCGCCTTTGGCCAGGTAATAAAGGGTGCCCAATGAAGCTATCAGGCGTACCCGGCCCATTATGTCTTGAGCTACCTGTGCCACCTGCTCCAGGCCCTGGCCCTGGGCGGCAGCCTCGGCGGCTCTCAACACCACGAATCCCTGGGCCATGGCCGCGGTGTTGGAATCGAGCACCTGGATGGTGGTCTGGGGCATTATCTCTGCGGCGGCCTCCTTAGCCGCTTGCGCCGAATCGAACATGGCACTCACCTTTGAGCTGACGGTGATGCACAGGATGCTATCCGCCCACTGGCTCAGCTCCTGGTACACCTTCAGATAGTCTCCGGGTGAGGCTGGCGAGGTGGTGGGGAGCTTCCTGGCCTGTTGCAGCAGCTGATAGAAGTCCTCCGGGCTTATATCCACCCCGTCACGGTAGACCTTGCCATCAAAGACCAGGTCCAATGGCACCACCTGGATGGCGTACCGCTTCACCAACGCCTCAGGCAGGCAAACCGTGCTATCGGTGGCAATGCTGACCCTGTCCACCTTCCCCATGGCCTATCTTACGCTCCAGCAGGGCAGGGCTGAGCAGAATACCCAGGGATAATAAGACTAACGCCAGCAGCCCGAGAAAACCGAGTCCGCCCTCGGTCGAGAAAGCCGCCAGCATCAAGATCAAAATCTCTGGGGATAGTAAAGCGCCGGTCTTGAGCAAGCGCCGCCTGAGCCGTATGAAGGTGGCAGCAGTCACGGCTAAGGTGAGAAAGCTCAGCGCAATCCAGGAGCCGATGTCGTCGAGGTGCTGCTTTTCGTACCCGGAGAGACCACCCCGGAGCTCCAAAGCCACGAGCCAGCCTATCAAAGCGGGCAGGGGGAGCAGAGCCAGGGAGCCGTAAAGCCAATCTCGCCTCACCGCCTGGGCTGCGATGGCGGATACCAGCCACCAGGCGAGGGGAATGTAAGCCAGGAAGGCAAACAGGGCCCAACCCTTGGGCAGAGATAACAGGAAAAGTCCAGCATATATGAGTGACACCAGGCAATAGCCCAGCCAGGGAAAGAGCCAGGCTGGCTTGCCATGCCGCCAGCCATAGGCTGCCACGCCCAGTATCGAGAGCATGATGATCAGCGACAGGCTGACATTCTGCCACACGTGCAGGGCAAACAGAGCCGCCAACAGCAGATGGGGCATAGCTGCCAGCAAGGCTTGGCGCCAACTCCCCTGGCTGTGCACCTGGTACATCTGTTGGGCTATAGCCTTGGGGGAGCCCAAATATTGGGTCGCTGTCTTGGCTGCCTCTTCCTCGGAAAATCCCTCTTGGCGCAGCTCCTGGGCTCGTTCTTCCAGGTGGGTAGACAGCTCCCGCAGAACCTCCCTTTCCGACGGGGAGTCCAGTCTCAGGTATGACCTGACGTTCTCTAAGTAGGCTGCCAATGCAGTGACCATCGTTCGACTCTTAACCGCTCCAAGCGATGCTTGGCTGCAAGACCAGGTTCATGGCAGCGGCGAAACCCTGCCATTCAGCCAGCTTGGCATTCAACGCGTGCTGACCTTTACCGGTTATGTGGTAGTATCTTCTCTCCTGCCCACCGGGCAGACGCTCCCACTTGCCTCGAAGCAGCCCCTCCTTCTCCAGCCGGTGCAGGGCGGGGTAGAGGGTGCCCTCCTTAAACTCGAAGTAGCCCTCGCTTCTTCTCCCCAGCTCCTTAATCAATTGATAGCCATACATAGGCTGTTGCCTGATCAGGCAAAGGAGCAATGAATCTGTGCTGCCCTTCAGCAGCTCACGCCGGTATCTCATTCCGCCACCTGCGACCAGTACCTCGTAATACGAGGCAGACGCTAGCATAAAGCCAAATTTTTGTCAACCCCTCCTCGGGGCGTCTGCAACAGGCTATGGCAGGCTGGGGGACTGGGGTGGGGAAATCTTGCTGGCTACGCCCTGAGGGCCATCTTCAACCATGCCTTCACCGGGGAAGGCTATCCTGGATTCAGGCTCGGCCAGGGCAAGGCGTAGCCCTTCCAGGGTCAGGCTGGGAATCTGGACGTAGATGGGGCGCCGGCCTACCTCAGAAGGGGCATGGGCGTCTGAGCCCTGGATACAGGCGATTTTGCGGGGATAACCCGTGACCGATCCCCGATTCCACAGAGCCCTGTCCCGCTGAACCGTGATCTCTATGGCGGCGAGGTGTTGGCTGGCGAGGATCTCCCTTTTGTCCCTGGTCGCCAGCTCCTCCGAGGCGAGGAAACCCTTGGGCTTCCGGTCCACATGAGCGGCAATCGCCAGGCCACCGTGTTCCTCAATCTTCTGGAAGATATAGTCTATGCGGTGTTCGGTCTCACAGTAGCCCCACCCCCACTCCTCCTCGGTAAAGCCCAGGGCCCCGAGCAGGTGGCGTAACCTGGACACGGGTGTCCCTTCCTCAAATAAAGCCAGAACGTGTCCTCCCCGGGCCGAGAGTTCAAGCCCGGGCAGTATGCAAAGTCCGCTCTCTCTGGCTGCCTGCGTGAGGCCATCGATCCCTTCGGCACTATTGTGATCGGTGATGGCGATGGCTGCCAGTCCAGCGTCGAGAGCGGCGGTGAGGATGTCCTGGGACGAGGTCTTAAGGTTGGCCTCCGGCACTACATGATCCATGTAACAGGAGGAGATGGGGGTATGGATATGTAGATCGATCTTGGTATACATTGACCGCAGAGCATTATACCATGCCCCCGATGTACCGTCCAATGTGACCGGCAGCACTGCCTTGACAGCCCCTATTCGGCGCTGCTAATATGGGGTAAATCAGCTTACCCGGGGACGAGGATGTCCAGGTTGTTAGATAACATCGATGGGCCGGCAGCTTTAAAGGGGCTCAGCGGACAGGAGCTCAAGCAGCTGGCTGCTGAGATCAGGGAGGAGATGGTCTCCACTGTAAACGCTAACGGAGGACACCTGGCCTCCAACCTGGGTGTGGTTGAGCTTACCATCGCCTTGCACCGTATCTTCGATAGCCCCCGGGATAAGATCGTGTGGGATGTGGGGCATCAGAGCTATGTTCATAAGCTGCTTACCGGGCGCAGCAAGCGCTTCGGCTCCCTGCGCCAGTATGGGGGGCTGGCTGGCTTTACCGAGCGAAGCGAATCCCCCCACGATCCCTTCGGGGCGGGACACGCCAGCACCTCGATCTCCGCCGCCCTGGGCATGGCTATTGCCCGGGACCTTTCGGATCAGGATCACCATGTGGTGGCTGTAATCGGCGATGGCGCCCTGACCGGGGGAATGGCCTTTGAGGCCCTGAACCACGCGGGGCATCTGGGCACCAGGCTGATCGTCGTCTTGAACGATAACGGAATGGCCATCTCACCCAGTGTGGGGGCCTTATCTAGAGTGCTCAGCCGGGTGCGCTTCGATCGTCGCTATCGCCGTAGCCAGGAGGAGGTCAAGCACATGCTGACCAGGCTGCCCTGGGGCCAGCAGGTGTGGAAAGCCAGCGAGCGGGTCAAGGGCAGCGTAAAAGAGCTTGTCATGCCCACCATGATCTGGGAGGAGCTGGGCTTCACTTACATGGGACCTATCGATGGACATAACATCTCCGAGCTGGAAGCAGCTCTGGCTCAAGCCCGGGGATACTCCACCAGGCCCACCTTCCTTCATGTTATCACCACCAAGGGCAAGGGATACCACCCGGCTGAGGATGATGCCGTCGGCTATCATGGCGTGCCCCCACCAGACACCAAGGCCGGGGATGCCTCCACTTATAGCCAGGTCTTCGCTGAAACCGTGCTCAGCCTGGCCGAGGCCGATCCCAAGCTGGTGGCTATCACCGCAGCCATGCCCGAGGGCACTGGTTTGAGCCTGGTGGCCCGCCAGCTTCCGGGACGCGTCTTCGATGTCGGCATCTGCGAGCAACATGCTGTCACCTTTGCCGCTGGCCTGGCAACCCAGGGTTTTATTCCCATTGTCGTTATCTATTCCACCTTTCTGCAGCGGGCCTTCGACCAGGTCATCCATGATGTCTGTATCCAGAACTTGCCCGTGGTCCTGGCCCTTGACCGGGCTGGCATCGTGGGTGAGGATGGCAAGACGCATCAGGGTAGCTTCGATCTTTCCTATCTCAGCAGCATCCCCAATATGGTGGTAGCTGCCCCCAAGGATGAGAACGAGCTCCGCCACCTGCTCTATACCGCGGTGAAGGCGGATCGGCCCATGGCCATTCGCTACCCCCGGGATCAGGGATTGGGGGTGAGGCTGGAACCTGAATTTCACCAGCTCCCCATTGGCAAAGGGGAGATAGTAAGGCAGGGAGCAGATGTGGCCATCCTGGCCATAGGTGTCACCGTGGCTCCTGCCGTTGAGGCCGCCCAGAAATTGGCTGAAGGGGGGATCGAGGCCACCGTGGTCAATGCTCGCTTCGCCAAGCCTCTGGATGCGGCGCTTATCCTGGAAGTGGCTGAGCAGACCAAGCGGCTGGTCACTGTGGAGGAGAATGCCCTGGCCGGGGGCTTCGGCAGCGCCGTGCTCCAGCTGCTTCAAAGCTCCGGCGTCACGGATGTCCGGGTCGAGCATATCGGACTGCCCGATGAATTCGTGGAGCAGGGCCCCCAGGCGCTGCTTCGCGCCAAGTACGATCTGGATAGCGAAGGGATATCGCGCCGGGTTCTCTCCTCTTTTCCCGAACTTGCCTCCGCCCCCCGGCTGAGAACCGCTCCCTCCCATTGAAAGCCCGGTGATAGCACAGGCGTCTGTCCGGTACAAGGCATTCAAGAGATCGCGGATAGCTCAGGTGCCCGATGGAGCACCTGATATTTTTATCGTCGGGGGTGGTCAAGGTAGAGATGACTCCGGTCCCTGACATATTCCGGGCTGAGCTTGATACTGAGTTGAGGTCCATCCTGGGCACCAGCCAGCTCGGTGTCTACGATATGATGCGCTACCACCTGGGCTGGATCGATGAACCGGGTCAGCCGCGCCAGGAGCCGGGTGGCAAGCTGCTGCGCCCCATTTTATGCCTGCTTGCCTGCCAGGCGGTGGGAGGTGAATGGAGACAGGCCTTACCGGCAGCGGCGGCAGTGGAGCTCGTGCATAATTTCTCGCTTCTCCACGACGACATCGAGGATGCCAGCCCCGAACGTCACCATCGGCCCACGGTGTGGAAAGTATGGGGGCAGGCCCAGGCGATAAACGCCGGCGACAGCATGCATGCCCTGGCCCGACTGGCCCTGTTTCGGCTCGAGGGGCGAGGCGTGACCCAGGAGAGGGTGCTTAGGGCAGCTCACGTCCTGGACGAGACCTGCCTCCAGCTCTGTGAAGGGCAGTATCTGGATATCTGCTACGAGGGCTGCCTGGATATCGGGGTTGAGGACTACTTGAGGATGATCGGGGGCAAGACGGCGGCCCTCATCGAGGCCTCGCTCCATCTCGGGGCCCTGGTGGGCGCCGGCGACGAAAAGGCGACCGGGCATCTTCGCCATTTCGGCAGAGATCTGGGCCTGGCCTTTCAGATTCAGGATGATGTCCTGGGCATCTGGGGCGGGGAGAAGACAACGGGCAAACCCGCCGACGATATCCAGCGCCGCAAGAAGACCCTGCCTGCGGTCTATGGCCTGAAGGCGGCGAGAGCCGGGGAAAGGGAGGAGCTGCGGCGCATCTACGGCCAGGAGGCGATGGGGAAGGAGGATGTGACCCGGGTGGTGGGGATTCTGAACAGGCTGGGCGCCCGAGGCTACGCTCAGGGTATGGCCGAGCAGTACTATCAGGAGGCGATATCTCAGCTTGAGGCCAGCGGCCTCCCCCCACCAGCCCTGGAGGAGCTTAAGGGGGTAGCCGCCTCTCTCATGAAACGAGAGTACTAACTGAGCCCTGCCCCGGTCCGGTGGATAATTGGCAACTTCGACAGTATAATAATAAAGGGCTCAGCCAATCTGGAGGTGAAGGACCATGAAACTGGCCATCTCGGGGAAGGGCGGCGTGGGCAAGACCACGCTGGCCAGTCTCCTGGCCAGGATATATGCCGCTGAGGGCAATAGGGTGCTGGCCATTGATGCCAACCCCGACGCCAACCTGGCCCCGGCGCTGGGCATCCCTGGCCAACAGGCAGCTGGAATTACCCCCATCGCCGAGCTTGAGGATTTGATAGAGGAGCGTACCGGAGCCAAGCCGGGCAGCGTGGGCGCCTATTTCAAGCTTAACCCCAGGGTCGATGACATCCCCGACCGCTTCTCCGCCACCAGGGACAATATCAAGCTTCTGGTGCTGGGCACGGTGAAGAAGGGAGGAGGTGGTTGCATCTGCCCTGAGAGCGCCTTGCTCAAAAGCCTGATGACCCACCTGCTGCTGCGCCGTTCAGAGGTGGTGATCCTGGACATGGACGCCGGGGTGGAGCATGTGGGCCGGGGCACCGCCCAGTCGGTGGATGCTTTCATTGTGGTGGTGGAGCCGGGGCAGCGCAGCATCCAGACAGCGCAGGCCATCAGAGGCCTGGCCCGGGACCTGGGAATAGCCAGCTGCTATGTCGTGGGCTCCAAGACTAAAAGCGAGGCTGAGCGTCAATTCATCATCCATAACATGCCCGATTTCGAGATCCTGGGCTTCATCAACTATGACCCCAAGATCATGGAGGCCGACCTCAAGGGTGAGGCCGTTTTCGACCTGGCCCCCGAGGCGGTGAAGGAGGCCACCGAGGTAAAGGAGCGGCTAGAACAAGTCTACCGGAGCAGAAGGCGCAGTGGACAAGAAGACGCTTAGGGACATCGAGGTTGGGGGCAAGAGGGTGCTGGTCAGGGTGGATTTCAATGTTCCCCTGGACAGGGAGACCGGCGCTATCACCGATGACATCCGTATCCGGGCGGCGCTGCCCACCATCGATTACCTGATCGGGCGGGGGGCAACGGTGGTCCTCTGTTCCCATCTGGGGCGGCCCGGGGGGAAGATCGTCGATGGGCTGAGACTGGCTCCCATAGGCCAGCGGCTCTCGGAGCTTCTGTCGCGGCCGGTGAGCGTCGCCCAGGAGTGCGTCGGCCCTGAGGTTGAGGCAGCGGTGGCCGGGCTTAAGCCGGGGGAGGTCCTGCTCCTGGAGAACCTTCGTTTTCATATCGAGGAGGAGAGGAACGACCCGGCCTTTGCCCAAGCTCTAGGCCGCCTGGCCGATATCTACGTAAATGATGCCTTCGGCACTATGCACCGGGCCCATGCCTCCACCGAGGGGGTTGCTCGCTATCTGCCCGCGGTGGCGGGCTTCCTGGTGGAGAAGGAGCTGGATGTCATGGGTCGGTCCCTGAACGCCCCTGCCCGTCCTTTTGCCGCCATCATCGGCGGCGCCAAGGTGAGCGACAAGATCGCCGTCTTGGAGAACATCCTGGAGAGGGTTGACCTGCTGCTCATCGGTGGAGGTATGGCCTCAACCTTCCTCAAGGCCCAAAATCTGGGTGTAGGCCGCTCCGCGATCGAGGAGGACAAGCTGGGTGTGGTAGCTGAGCTGATGGAAAGAGCCAGGGGTAAGGGCATTCGCCTGTCGCTCCCCATTGACGTGGTGGTCGCCCCCAGCCTGGATGCAGACGCTGTTGCCCGGACGGTATCTGTGGGCGAGGTGCCCGCCGACCAGCTCATCGCCGATATCGGGCCGCGCACCATCGAGCTCTTTGGGCGGGAGCTGCGAAGTTGCGGGACGGTGATCTGGAACGGGCCCATGGGGGTGTTCGAAATCGCCCAATTTGCCCGGGGGACCAGGGACCTAGTCAGGCTCGTGGCTGACCTCGAGGCCACTACGATAATAGGGGGCGGTTCCACCGCCGAGGCGGTGGAGGAGATGGGGCTGGGGGGGAAGATGAGCCACGTCTCTACCGGAGGAGGGGCCGCCCTGGAGTTTCTGGAGGGCAGGACCCTGCCCGGGGTAGCGGTGCTGCTGGATAAGAATGATTAGCTTGGAGCAAATAAGGGAAATCGCCATAGCCTCCGCCTCGAAGATAGTGCTTCTGGTCATCGATGGCCTGGGGGGACTGCCCCACCCCGAAACAGGCAAGACAGAGCTGGAGACTGCGCATACCCCCAACCTAGACAGGCTGGCCGGAGTGAGCATCTGCGGACTCAGCGACCCTGTCAGCCCCGGCATCACGCCGGGCAGCGCCCCGGCCCATCTGGCCCTCTTCGGCTACGATCCCCTGCGCTTTGAGATCGGAAGGGGCGTCTTAGAGGCAGTGGGGATAGACTTTGACCTCAAGGATGAGGATGTGGTGGCCCGGGGCAATTTCTGCACCGTCGATCAGGATGGCGTGATCGCCGACCGCAGGGCGGGGCGTATCTCCACTGAGAGGTGTGCCCAGCTGTGTCAGCTACTGGGTGGGGTGGGGATAGACGGGGCCGAGCTGATTGTCAGCCCGGTCTCGGGGCACCGCTTTGTGGCCGTTTTCCGCGGCCAGGGGCTTGATGCCGAGCTCAGCGACTCCGATCCCCATCGAGAGGGGGTAGCACCCCGTGCTGTGAGCGCCCTTTCCTCTGGGGCAGAGAGAACAGCCCAGATGGCGAACCGGTTCATTGCCCAGGCCAGGCTCGTCCTGGCCGACTCCCATCCAGCCAATATGATACTGCTCCGCGGATTTTCCAAGCGCCCCGATTTCCCCGCCATGAGCCAGGTCTATAAGCTGAAGCCAGCTGCCATCGCCTCTTATCCCATGTATCGGGGGCTGGCAAAGCTGCTGGGCATGGCGGCCCTGGACACAGGGGACAGCATCGAAGAGGAGTTCGCTACCCTGGCTCGCCATTACGGGCAATATGACTTTTTCTTCGTTCATGTAAAGCCAGCCGACAGCGCGGGCGAGGATGGCGACTTTGACCGAAAGGTCAGCGTCATAGAGGAGGTGGATGGCTTATTGCCCCGGCTGCTGGGCCTCGAGCCCGCGGTCGTGGTGGTCACCGGCGACCACTCCACGCCAGCAGTGCTGAAAGGGCACAGCTGGCATCCGGTTCCCCTTATCTTGCACTCAAAGTGGTGCCGACCTGACCGGGTAGCGGAGTTTTCGGAGACAGCCTGTGCCCGAGGGGGATTGGGCCGGTTCCCCGCCACCGCGGTTATGCCCCTGGCTATGGCCAATGCCTTAAAACTGATCAAATTTGGCGCTTAGGATAGGGTGAAATGCGAACTCCGATAATCGCCGGCAACTGGAAAATGAATACCACGCTGGGGGAGGCCGTTGACCTGGTTAAGGAGATGCGGAACAGGCTGGACAGGATACATGGTGTGGAAAAGGTGCTCTGTCCCCCATTTATCTCCCTGAGCGCAATCGGAGAGCTAATTGCGGGCTCGTCTATCCAGCTGGGGGCCCAGAACATGTATTTCGAGCCGAAGGGCGCCTACACCGGCGAGATATCGCCTCCGATGCTGGCCGGGCTATGCCAGTTTGTCATCCTGGGTCACTCCGAGCGCCGGGGATACTTTGACGAGAGCGACGAGGTGGTGAGCAAAAAGGTTCAGGCGGCGCTGGGGGTGGGGCTCAAGCCCATCATCTGCGTGGGGGAAAGGCTGGAGGAAAACGAAGCGGGCAGGACGGCTGAGGTGGTGACCAGACAGGTCAGGGCAGCATTCAAGGGGGTTGATGCCCCCAATGACATAGTTATCGCCTACGAGCCAATTTGGGCTATTGGCACCGGTCTCGCCGCCACCGGCGTTCAGGCCAATGCTACCATTGGGGTCATCCGCCACGTCATGGCCGGGCTCTATGGGAAGGAGATAGCTCAGGCGATGCGAATCCAGTATGGCGGCAGTGTCACCAGCGCCAACATCGATGAGTTTGTGGCGCAACCTGAGATCGACGGTGCCCTGGTAGGGGGGGGCAGCCTCAAGGCAGCAGAGTTTCTAAACATCGTGGCGCAGTCGGCGGCGATTAAAAGGGTGAGATGAGGCGTGTGGCTGTCATAGTCGGCCCCACTGCAGTGGGCAAGAGCCAGTTGGCTCTCCATCTGGCTCAGAGGCTTGACGGCGAGATCGTGAGCGCCGATAGCCGACAGATTTACCGCTATATGGATATCGGCACCTCCAAGCCCAGCCCCGGGGAGCGTGCCCTGGTTCCCCACCACTTAGTTGACATAATTGACCCTGACCAGGATTTCACTTTGGCCCTTTACCAGGAGATGGCCTATCAGGCTATTGCGGATATCCAGCGGCGAGGCAAGCTACCGCTTCTGGTGGGGGGGAGTGGTCTCTACGTGTGGTCGGTGGTTGAAGGCTGGCAGATTCCCAGGGTGCCGCCTCAGCTCGAATTGAGGCGTGAGATGGAGGCCAGGGTGGACAGCGAAGGGGTCGAGGCGCTGTACCGGGAGCTTGAGGAGGCAGACCCGAAAGCAGCGCGCCGGATCGACCCCCACAATGTACGGCGGGTGATCAGGGCCCTGGAGGTATGGCGGCTGACGGGTGTCCCCTTCTCCCAGCTAGGGCGAAAAGAGGCACCCTCTCTCGCCGCGCTCGTTATCGGCTTGACCACCGAGCGAGCTGACCTTTACCACAGGATTGACACCAGGGTGGATGGCATGATAGAACAGGGCTTGGTGGCGGAGGTGCGGGGTCTGGTGGAGAGGGGCTATGGTCTTGACCTGCCCTCCATGTCGGGGCTGGGCTACAGGCAGATCGGCGGCTTCCTCCGAGGGGAGATGGAGCTGAGCGCAGCCGTGCAGCAGGTAAAGTTCACAACCCACCGCCTTGCCCGTCACCAATATGCCTGGTTCAAGGCCGGGGATGAGCGAATTCGCTGGTTTGACGTCAGGGAGAAGGTTGAAGGGCCAGTTACGAGGCTGGCGGATAAATTCACAAAGCCCGGGGTTAAGTCGCATATAGCCTAACAGGTCAGAGGATGAAGTTCGTCAAGATGCAAGCTTGCGGCAACGACTTCGTTGTGGTCGATGCCCGGGGTATGCAGCGGGATTGGTCAAAGCTGGCCATAGCCATATGTCAGCGCCATTTCAGCATCGGGGCCGATGGCCTGCTGCTGGTAGTGCCCTCGACGGTGGCTGATCTCGGCATGCGCATATTCAATCCAGACGGCTCCGAGGCAGAGGCCTGCGGCAATGGCCTGAGATGTGTCGCCAAGTACGCCTGGGAAAACCTGGCGGCCGGGAACCGGGAGCTCAGGATAGAGACGCTGGCCGGCATCAGCCGGGGCAGACCCTATATGACGGCGGGGCGTGTCGATCGAGTTCAG
>JAUVWM010000075.1 GCA_030604105.1 Dehalococcoidaceae bacterium | reverse complement strand
TACTGCCCGATCAAGACCAGACGGCTAGAAACAGTTACTGCCGATCTCCGCCTCACAGCCGCCATGTTTATTGTTAGCGGCCATTGTATGTCTTTCCCCCAACGGTGTCAACTCCCCGCTCCCGCCTCAAAAGCCCCCCGAAATCAGCCAAAACCCCTTGAGTTTTTGTGTTACATTCTCTACGATACGGGCGTGGGAGAGCGCATCAGGGACGCTAACATTGCAGGGGCAGGACCCGATGTGTTAGCATAGGCGCCAACAGACGCTCGCCCCTTTCGGGCCTGGCCGGGAGAGGCGGGCTGCGGTCATCTACAGAATAGATATTCTGCTGAAACCGGGAGGCTCACAATGGTACAGCGGGCAGTCAAGAAAACGGTATGCGGTTATTGCGCCAATCTCTGCGGCGTGCTTGTCCATGTCGAAGACGGCAAGATAGTGAAGATAGAGGGTAATCCAGAGCACCCCTTAAGCCAAGGCTTCACCTGCGAGAGATGTCGCCTGGCCATAAAGTGGCTGTATCACCCGGACCAGCTCATGTATCCCCTGAAGAGGGTAGGCCAGCGGGGCGAGGGCAAGTGGCAGAGGGTAGGCTGGGACGAGGCCCTGGCTGAGATAGGCGGCAAGCTGAATGAGCTGAAGGATAAGTACGGGCCGGAGACGCTGGGCGTCTTTGAGGGCACTGCCCGGGGCAATGACTATTGGCAGCGTGGCCGGTTCCTGAGCCTGTTCGGCAACCCCCACAATATCTTTGCTCCGGGGGTCATCTGTGCCATCAACGTTATGGCGATGAATGCCGCCGTTCTGGGCGACGTCACTGGCTTCGCCGGGGATCTCGAGAGGTCCAATTGTGTCGTGTTCTGGGGCGCCAACCCCGCGGTATCATGGACGAGGCACTGGACCACGCTTCGCAAGCAGAGGCGGGAGCGGGAGGTGAAGGTGATCGTGGTTGACCCCAGAGGCACCAAGACCACTGACATGGCCGATATATGGCTCCAGCTGAGGCCGGGCACCGATACTGCGCTGGCCCTGGGCTGGCTGAACGTTATCATAAACGAGGGGCTGTATGACAAGGAGTTCGTCGAGAGATGGACGGTGGGCTTCGACAAGCTCAAGGAGCGCGTCCAGGAGTACCCGCCGCAGCGGGTCGCTGAGATCACCGGCGTGCCCGCTGAGAAGATTGTGGCCGCTGCCCGGATGTATGCCACCACCAAGCCGGCCAGCATCCCCTACTCGGTGGCCATTGACCAGTTGGGCTTGAACGGCACCCGCACCGAACAGTGCCGGGTCATCCTGCGGGCGATAACCGGCGATCTGGGCGTCTTTGGCGGCGAGTTCATCACGCGCCCGGGGGAGAAGATCAACGGGGGGGTGTTCGTTACCGAGGGAGACCTCACCCTGATGCACCTCCTCTCCCCAGAGATGAGACGGAAGCAAATGGGGGCAGAGCGGGCAAGGCTGGTGGGCCTCATTGGCTGGAGCATGTCAGCTGAGCATATAGAGAGGGTTTACGGGGTTCCGGCGCCCGTCACCGTCCAGACTCAGGCCCATGTGCCGCTGATGTGGCGGGCCATTCTCAGCGGCGAGCCGTACCCCATAACGGCCCTCATCTGCTGGGGCTCAAACCCCATGGCCTGGGCGGGCAACCTCAAGCTGGTCTATGAGGCGCTGAAAAGCCCCAACCTGGAGCTGCACGTGGTCCAGGAGATGTTTATGACCCCCACCGCCCAGCTCGCCGACTATGTCTTTCCCGCCGCCAGCTGGATGGAGAGGATACTGTGCACCAATAATATGGACTTCGCCAGCCTGATCTTTGGCGGCGAGAGGCCGATACCGCCTCTGGGAGAGCGCCGGGACATTTATGAGTTCTTCCGGGGCCTCGGCCTCGCCGTGGGACAGGGGGAGCACTGGCCCTGGAAGACGCTGGAGGAGGTGAGCGAGTACCGCCTCAAGCCGCTGGGAATCACCTTCAAAGAAGTGGTGGACAGGATGGTGCTCTTCCCGGATGAGTTCGACTTACAGCCGTGGCACAAGACCGGCTTTCCCACCGCCTCGGGGAAGGTTGAGCTGTACTCCAGCACGCTGGAAAGGCTGGAGTATGACCCACTGCCCTACTACGAGGAGCCTCCGGAGAGCCTGGCAAAGACTCCAGAGGTTGCCAGGGAGTACCCTCTGATCCTGAACACCGGGGGCAATTTCAATCCCATGTACCACTCTGAGTTCATGCAGGAGGGACTGGGCCGGGTGAAACATCCCGACCCGCTGATGGATATACACCCAGATACAGCCCAGAAGCTGGGGATAGCTGATGGCGACTGGGCCTACATCGAGACCAGGAGAGGCAGGATAAAGCAGAGGGCGAGGCTTAACCCCGGTATCCTGCCCGACGTGGTCAATGCCCAGGCCAGCTGGTGGTTCCCCGAGCAGCCGGCGTATGAGCCCAATCTCAGCGGGGTGTGGCAGTCAAATGCCAACGTGCTCACCCTCGATGAGCCTGAGGCCTGCGACGAGCTGTCCGGCGGCTGGCCCACCCGGGCATTGCTGTGCAAGGTGTACAAGGTCTAGCCTGAGCCGCCGCCAGGGGCGACGGGCCGTATTTGCCGCCGTGCCTATATTTGGCTGGCGCAGCGAAAGCCCTCCTCAATGGCATGTCTTACCCGGCGGGGCTCCACGCAGTCTCCCACGGGATAGACGGTCATTCCCTCAGCCTGCAGCTCCTCGGCGAGTTTCCTATTGGACCTCATCCCCGTCGCCAGCACTATGGTATCAGCCTCGAAGAAAACAGGTTCCTCTTCCCTTATTCCCTTGGCGCCCTTATCGGTTATTTCCCGGATATCCACCTTGGTCTCCATGACCACGCTATGTCCCCGGAGCCTCTGCATCAGCACCCATCTGCCGGTGGGACCCACGTCGTCAGCCATTCGCTCCCTTCTGGCGAGGAGCGTCACCTGCTTGCCTCTGAGCGCCAGGAACTCGGCCACCTCACAGCCGATCGTCCTGCCCCCCACGATAACGACCCTGTCACCCGTATCCTTGAGCCCGGCCAGCACATCCAGGGCCCCGGCGACGTTATTTCCTTTCACGCCCGGTATGTCGGGGAGGAAAGGCGCGGCACCGGTGGCCACGATCACCGCATCTGGGTTTACCTGCTTAACGGTCTGCGTCGTAACCTCCTCCTGGAGCCTGACCTCGACTCCGGCTCCTCGCACCTGCCCTTCAAGATGTCGGGCCAGGCTGGCCATATCATCTTTATAAGGCGCCATGGCGGCCAGAAGAAGCTGCCCACCTAAACGGTCTCCCTTCTCCCACAGAGTGACCCGATGGCCATTTTGGGCAGCCACTCGGGCGGCCTCCATACCTGCCGGCCCGCCACCGATAACCAGGACCCTTTTAGGCTTCTCCGCGGGCCGGTATACATATTCCCTCTCCCTGCCGGCTCGGGGATTCACCGAGCAGGCGACCGACTGGCCTGACAGCGCTCTCTCCAGGCAGTAGCCGCAGGCCACACATTGCCGGACATCGTCGAATCGGCCTTCCCTGGCCTTATTGGGTAGCTCGGGGTCGGCAATTAGCGCCCGGGCCATGTATATCAGGTCAACCTTGCCCTCGGCCAGAATTTGGTCTGCCAGCCGTGCCTCGTTAATCCTGGTGCCGCCCATCACCGGAACCCTGGCCACCTTCTTGACCTTTTCGCCGAGATAGACGAAGGCTCCCGGTGGCACCGACGGCTGAATAAAGGGCACCCTGGACTCAAACCAGCCTGTGGATATGTTGAGCGCCTGAATCCCGGCCTCCTCGAGCATAGGCACTGCCTTGACGGTGTCTTCAATCGTCGTTCCCCCGTCGACGAAGTCATCCCCCGAGAGGCGGCACATCAGTGTGTAGTCCTTGCCCGCTTTCGTCTTAGCGGCGTCAACGATCTCCAGGAGAAACCGGTATCTATTCTCCAGGCTGCCGCCGTAGCCATCGCTGCGCCGGTTGGTGAGCGGCGAGATGAACTGGCTGGGCAGGGATTCCCCACCCATGGCATGAAATTCCACAGCATCGAAGCCGGCGGCCCGGGCCCGGCGCGCTCCCTCCCCCATCAAGTCGACGAGGTGCCGGATCTCATCCTGCGTCAGGGAGCGTGGCACCGGCGCCCCCGGGCGCCGGCTCGCGGGCAGGTCACAGGGGGCCACCAGCTCCACCGCGGCTTCCCTTGTCCTGGCCCACATCGGCCAGACGATGAGCTGGGCAGCGGCCATGGCCCCGCCGGCATGGATGATATCAGCCATCTGCCTGAGCCCGGGGATAGACTCGTCCTCGGCTATCAGGGGGATGGCGCCGGCCCCTCTCTCATAGAAGTAGGTTGGGGAACAGACAAAGACAATGAGGCCGGCCCCGCCGCGCGCCCGCTCCGCATAAAACTGGACGAGGTCCTCGCTCACCTTCCCATCGCGGGTCAAGCACAGCCCCAAAGCTGGCATCACTATCCTGTTTTTCAGGCTCATTTGCCCCACCTGGATTGGCTCGAACAGACTTTTAAGCTGGCTCATAGCTCACCGCCTATAGCTTTATTCCTTGGCCGGCTCCCTCACATGATAGCTCTGCACAGCGCAGGCCGATATGTACCCGGCCGCATCGCCATTATAATAGTCCAGGGGCGGAGACAGTTCAAGGCGTCGCTTGTCCGAGGACAAGGGGCCGGGCCCTTTACATCCGCCTCGGCGGCTGCTAAGCTGACAGACGTGGCAGGAGCAAGCCACCGGCTTGGTTATAGCTGAGGCCGAGGCTGGCCAGAGGAGAAGTGATGAAAGTGAAGGAGCACTATCCCCTATATCAAGCCCTGGCAAACATAGTGGGCACCGAGCATGTGACCGATGACGATTTTGCCTGCTGGGCCACCATCGGGGACCTTGGCATCGAGTTGCCCCCAGAATCGCACCTGGTGAGCCCCCCGGACATAGTGGTCAGGCCCCAGAGCACCGAGCAGGTATCTAGGGTGATGAGGCTGGCTCAGCGGACCAGCACCCCGGTCACCGTGGCCGGCGGCAAGTCCGGCGTCGGCGGTGGGTGCATGCCGTCGGAGGGCGGCATACTCCTGGACATGCTGGACATGAACGAGGTGCTCGAGGTCGACGAGGACTCAATGGTGGTCTGGGTCCAGGCCGGCTGCACCTGGAGCAAGATGCTGACGGAGCTGGAGAGGAAGGGGTTTACCACCGGCTGCATGGGGCCTCATGGCAACATGTCGGCGGCCGTCGGTGGCAGCGTCGCCCTTAACTCCTTCGGCGTCAACACGCCCAAATACGGCCATGTCGGCGAGTGCGTCGCCTCCCTGGAGGTGGTGTTGCCCACGGGAGACGTGATAAGGACGGGGACCAGGTCCAACCAGGCGGCCAATTTCACCTACAGATATCTCCAGGGGCCGGACATGGCCGGGCTTTTCACCGGCGGCTCCGGGGTCTTCGGGGTGGTGACCGAGGCCGCCCTCAGGATATACGATATACCGATACATACTGCGTTTTCCTGCTTCGCCTTCAAGAGCATTGAAGCTATGATGGAGGCCCTGTACCGGGTACAGAGGAGCGGATATTTGACCGACGGCATGGGGCTGGTGGGTGGGGCCACGCAGAGATATTTCCCTCAGGTTCCGGAGGCGGTAGGCGTCCTCGGCCTCGGTTTCGATGACTATGACGAGAGGATAGCCAGGGCGCAGAAAGATATATGTGACAGGATAGCCCTGGAATGTGGCGGGGAAGACCTTGGCCAGGAGCTGGGAGAGGCGATTGTGGCCAATAAGTGGGGGCTTGCCAGCAACATGAACCTGGGCTTTGGGAATTCGCCGCAGATGGTGGGCCCGAGCACGACCATGAATGCCCTGAGGGGTGGGGTGAAGGCATTCGTGGAGCATGCCGAGCGCCATGCCCCTGATATGACCGTGGTGCCCCACACCGACCTGCCGGCCTGCCAGGTCTATGTCCTGATAAGCAACCAGGTTATGGCGCTGATTGGCCATGGCGGTCAGTTCACCTCCTGGGACAGGGAGATGCGGCAGAAGTGGTACCGCGAGGACAGGGACTTCCTGTACCGGCGGGTCAAGGGGATTGGGGACTCCCTCGATTTAGTGGGTCACCGGGGCACCGAGGCTGTGGTTGCTTCCTGGAACCCCGCATACCATGAGTTCCTCAGGGCGCTGAAGAAGGCCATCGACCCCAACATGATACTCAACCGGGGCATATTCAATTTGACCTGAACGTCTCTGACCGTCCGGCGCGTCTCCTCTGCTCGGTGGCCCGCTCAGTACTTGCCCTCTCAGTACTTGAAGGTAACGCCAACCTCCCGCAAGTCCTTCTTGGCCTCGGCGTAGACCCGTTTGTTTTCGTCCGTAGGCTCCGCCTTTTCCACATCGTAGCACTCGGGGAAGGTCTTGCCCATGTCGAACATCTCAACCCCATCGATTAGAGAGGCGATGCCGTTGAGTATCTTGTTGGCCTCCTCGCGTTCAAGCCCGGCGGCCGCTATGTTTGCCTCGCCCGCCATCTTTGCCGCCAGGCCCGCGCTGCGGTCCTGGGCGTATGAGCTGAAGACCACCAGAGCTGCCCCGGATGCCACTTCGCCGAGGGAAAGGAAGGCATTGCCATAAGACGCCCCCTTGCTGCACTCTCCGCCCATGCAGAAGGACATGCCTATACAGCACACGGGGCCGTTTCTGGTCAGGGCCAGGTTCTTCAGGGTCTTGGCTTGCAGATTATACCTCATATCTTGCTCCAGGCCCTTGCTGTATCCCGCGCCATGGGTGCCATGGGCGCCATTTATAGAGAGGTAGGCCATGCTGCCGCCAACATCGGCGATAGCTGCTTCCCAGGGGTCCCTGACATTGATCCCAAGCACCTCCATATGGCAGGTGATGGGATGGATGGCCATTTGCCGCGCATAGGCGGCCAGGATCAGGCGCTCCCAGTCGAATTTCAGACCGGGGTAGAGGTGCATGGGCATGTGGGTATCCGTCCTGGAGTAGTACCCCTGGCTGAAGGCGGCGATCAGGGCGAAGGGCGACACGGCGGCGGCCGGGGCCTCGCCGATGACGAACCCCGGTCTGCCTGCCCGCTGGATCGCCTCTCGCACCAG
>JAUVWM010000088.1 GCA_030604105.1 Dehalococcoidaceae bacterium | reverse complement strand
TGGCTGCCTCCTCGAAGATGTCGATGTGAGCGCTCATGGTGAAGCAAATCTTGCAGGCCACATCGTCAATATCCAGGCCCCGCCTGAGCAGCTCATCTATGTAGCCAAAAGCCAGGGAGAAGCCAAATACAGAACTATACAAGAGATCGTGCCCTATCCGGTAAGGATAACCTTTATCCCATCGCTAGGCACCCGGGCGTACCCGCCAGAGTATTATGACGATAACCTTTTCATTGCTGATATAACTGGCTATCCGTTGGACACCAGGGAATTTGAACGTCGTTTACAAATGATTGTCGAAAAGAAAAGCCATTTAGAGGTGGCTGCAGACATCCTAATCATCTTTCAAGGCACCATTGGAATAGTCGGCTTGGACGAAGGGTTACTAGGTCAAGCGAAGAACCGTCTGACATCGGAATTGGCTTACCAAGGGATCTACATTGTGGAGATAATTCAATTTCCCTCCGAATATTGGGTGCACATTATCACGGTCCGAGAACATCCTTTGTTCGAAAGAAGGTTAGCCCAGGGGGAACAGCAATGAGTCACACTGACCGTCAGGCCCAGAATGTAGACTAGGCCAGGCAGATAGCCTGGCCTAGTTGCCGTCAGCGAGACCTTGACTCCAGTCAATACACTAGAGCGAAAGTCTTCTCGAAAGTTTTACCTTTTGTCCACGATGGTGGAGCTGGGGGGATTCGAACCCCCTACCTTTTGACTGCCAGTCAAACGCTCTCCCAATTGAGCTACAGCCCCGTGGTTTCAAAGCTAATTTAGCACAAATCGAGGTAAAAAACAACCCCGAGCAGCGTTTGACAAGTCTCTCTCCACAGCTTCAAACAGCTATGCCCGGAGACCATGCTGAGCGCTATCAGGACGGGCAGGCGGTGAGCTGAGAAAAGCTGTTGATATGGGAAATCCCGGATAAGGCAAAATTGCCGGCTAGCATCTTGACAAGAACGAGCACCCGGTGCTAGAATTCGGGGAAACAGAATATAGGGCGAAAAAGGCAAACCCGTCGAAAGGCGGGGACGCAAAGCTACAGGTCTAAGGTTCAGGCCAGGAACTAGGACGGCTGGGTTGCCGCTAAGATTTAGAAACTCTTCGGCGGATCCGCCGGAGGGTTTTTTTGTTCTGTAGCCAGGCCAATACGGCTTGGAGGAGAAAAACGGCTTTAACGTCAGTACCATGATCGTTGGGACTAAAGAGCCATTGCAAAGATTTTCCCTGTCAAAGTAGGATGCAGCTACAAGCAGAGCGCCGGAAGAGTTATTTCATATGGGGAATGCGGTTGTGAAGCTAGTCGAAGCCTGGATAGCCTTGGTCTGCGGCGCTTCCATGCTTTATGTCTCGATAATGATGCTGAGAAATGGCTATCTCTATTTCGAGGAGCCAAGAATCACATTTCTCTACGCAGATATGGTAGTTGCGGTCTCTCTCATAGGTTGCGGGTTGTACCTTGTTGGCAAGGCACACTGTTTTCGGAGACGTTGAGAGCTTTCCGGGTTAACGCTTAAGCATTCGTGGATCGACCCAGGAAAGCCCCTCCAGAAGACTGCAAGACGGTCCTCCAGCGCCAGGATAAGCTCCCCCCGCTGATGCCTACCCGCTTGGCTGCCTATCCCCTAGCCCCCTGGGTATCCCCTTTTGCTTCGATATTCAGAGTGGCCTACCCCTCGTTTCAAGTGTGGCACCTCCAGAATACTTGTGATACAGAACAACGGACAAAGTGCCCTGTTGGGGATCTCCACCTTGACAGGGATTCTCGACTGTCAGTATCATCTGCCTGCGGAGGTGAGCTATGATAAAAGCGATAATTATATTTCTCATCATTTTCATCGGTATCCGTTTGGTGCGTGCAACTGTAAGTGCGCTAGTGAGGATAAACAGAGAATATAGAGAACGGCAAGAAGCCCTTGGGAAAACCAGGTACCTTATGGAGTCTGGTCATGTGCTGTCTGAGTTGGATGAGACACTCGAACGAAACCAGGCGGCTTCTCTTCGGGGCAAGCATAGACAAGAGTTGTTAGAGAAGGTGATGCTCATAGCAGATCTCAAGGATAGGATAGGTCTCCCAGCACGCTCACTGTTGCACATCGACGGGGTATATGCCCAGGGTTGGCCGGAGGAGGATGGCACTGCCAAATATGCAGCTGGTAAGGATAAAGCTGTCGTTGATCTGGGTTTCGTGAAGTTGGCTACGGGCAAGATTAAAGTACAAATCTACAGGCCAGGTGCCTGGGAATCTGCCCTGGAACGGTTGTATGCCAAGGCACGGAAAGTCCTAATGGCCATCGAAGCCGAGGACGAAGAAGCCTGCAACGAAGCTCTACAAGAGGGCCTATGAAGTTGGATTGGAGTTCATTGCACCACATGGTGAGTCACCGATGGTTCCCACAATGCCTCCAGGCTCGCCCACCCTCAGCCAGCGGTGCCCTGCGGAGTCAGGCAAGTTTACCGGAGCCTCTCGGCTACATGCCGGCCGCGGCCAGGATGTCAGGCACCACGGACTCGCGGCCGATGGCCATGATGTGAACCCCGTCGCAGATGGCCTCCTCCTTGAGCTGTCTGATCATGCGGCCAGCTATTCCGATACCTGTCTCCAGTGCCTTGCCTTTCTCGGCGCTGGCCATCTCCTCGATCAACTGCTCGGGGACAGAGATGCCGGGCACATTGCGGTTCATGTAGCGTGCCATGCCCGCTGATACCAGAAGAACGATCCCAGCCAGGATCTTGACATCGAAGCGACGGGCTACCTCCATAAACCGCTTGAAGTTGTCTATGTCATAGATCGCCTGGGTCTGGAAGAACTCGGCCCCGGCGACCACTTTCTTCTCGAACTTGATGAGCTGTGGCTCAAGCGGGTTGGCCTCGGGGGTGACAATGGCCCCGGCACAGAACTGGATGGCGCCGTCGAGGTCGTTGCCTCCCAGGTCCTTTCCCTCCTCCATCAGCCGCACTGCCCTCAGCAGCTGCACCGAATCGAGGTCGAAGACCCCCTTGGCCTCCCTGTGATCGCCCACGGGAACGGAGTCGCCGGTGAGGCACAGGACGTTGTTTATCCCCCGGGAGTAGGCGAAGAGAAGGTCGGATTGGAGTGCCATGCGGTTGCGGTCGCGGCAGGTCATCTGCAGGATGGGCTCCCCGCCCCCCTCCTTGATGAGCAGGCAGCCGGCCAGGGAGGGGTACCTCATCACCGAGCTCTGATTATCGGTAACGTTGAGGGCATCCACCCTGTCTCTGAGCAGGTCGATGTGGTGGCCCAGCTCTGCCAGGTTCGACCCTTTAGGGGGGCCAACCTCGCCGGTGATCACAAATTTGCCTGAGTTAAGCGCTTCCCTGAACGGGTTAGCCATGGGTTTGCCTCCTTAGTCCACCACTACCTTTCCCGGCCGCACCACCGCCTGAAAGTTCTTCGGAGGACGGTATGCCCTCATGCTGTCCAGCTTTCCCAGCCTCTCCAGCCGCTGGTAGATAAGGGTCCAGGCACAGTCCTTCTCCGGGTCAACCTCGCATTTGCCGTTGTTGGTGCCGCCGCAGGGGCCGTTGAGTAACCCTTTGGTGCAGCATATGACGGGACAGATCCCGCCGGTCCAGGCCAGGACGCATTCCCCGCATTGGGCACACTTCTCGCTGAAATGCCCTGGAGCCCCTTCCATTCCGATGAAGAGGGTATCGAGAGCCGGGTAAACAGGGTTGTCGCAAGAGCCGGCCACGGTTTGCACCCCAAAGCCGCATGACATCACCAGGATGGCATCGGTCCTATCGAGGCGGTCGGCTTCCGACTCCAGAGCCTCTTTGGTCATGTCGTCGCAGGCTGTGGGAATGACCATCTACCCGGTGACGGTCTTGCCCATCTCTTCGAGCTTGTCCTTCATTGCCCTGACTTCCGCTTTGCCACCGGTGTGGCATATGGTGGCACAGGTGCCGCAGCCAATTATGTAGGTGCTTTGGGCCTCTTTCAACATTTCCTGGATTTGCTCGAAGGGCTTGGGTGCTGTCATAGTGTTCATGGTTTTATCCTCGGGCGGCAAGGTGTTTGATTTTGCTCTCGTAGTCCGGCCTGAAGTGCTGCAAGGTGTCCAGCACGCAGTTGGGGGCGGCCTGCCCCAATCCACACAGCGCCGTGGCCATCATCACCCGCCCCAGCTCCTCTAGGGCCGCGAGGTCCCTATCGGTTCCCTCTCCCCGTGAGAGCCGGGTCAGTATCTCTACCATGGCCAGCGTGCCCTCGCGGCATGGGCTGCATAGGCCGCAGGACTCCTCGGCGAAGAACTCGGCGTTTCTCAGCACCACCGCTACGGCATCCCGCGTGGTGTCGAATGCTATTACGCTGCCGGCTCCCAGCACGGTCTCAAAACTGAGGGGTGTGTCTATTTGATCCCCCGGCAGCACCCTGCCCGCAGCGCCGCCTATTTGAACCATCTTTGTATCGCTGGCGGCCGCCAGCTCGAGCAGCTCTTGGAGCGGGCTCCCCATCACCAGCTCGAAGACGCCGGGCTGGCGGACATCCCCGCTGATGGAGAAGACCTTTGTCCCCTTGCTCCGTTCCGTTCCTATCTGGGAGAACCAGCCGCCTCCATTGAGCACGATCGCCGGTATGTTCATCAGGGTCTCGACGTTGTTTATGATGGTGGGTTGACCCCATAGGCCTCTGGTCGGGGGGAAGGGAGGACGGTAGCGTGCCTCGCCTCTCTTGCCCTCGATGGATTCCATGAGCGCTGTCTCTTCGCCGCAAACATATGCCCCGGCACCCTCACGGACCTGGATATCGAGCTCGGACCCGTCCGGCCTTCTTAGCAGCCCCCGCTCCCTTATGCCGGCGATGGCCTTGCTCAGCGGCCCCAGGAGATGGTGATATTCGGCACGAAGGTAAATAAAGGCCTGCCTGGCCTCGATGGCGTAGCCTGCGATGGCTATGCCCTCGATCAGGCTGAACGGGTCCCTTTCCAGGATGTATCTGTCCTTGAAGGTGCCCACCTCTCCCTCGTCGGCGTTGCAGATGACGAATCTCTGCGCCGCAGGCGTGCCGGCGCAGAGCTCCCACTTGACCCCGGCGGGAAAGCCGGCTCCGCCCCGGCCACGCAGGCCCGACCCCTTGACCTCTTCAACCACTTGCGTCGGAGACATGGCGCCGGTGGCTTTCTCCAAGGCTTTGAAGCCGCCGCGAGCCAGGTAGGTCTCAATATCTTCCGGGTCGATAGTGTCGCAGTGTCTTAAAACTATTCGCTCCTCAGGCAATTGCGGCTCCTGTATAGGCTACGTTCTAGCGGTACTCTCCCAGGATATCGATGACGCTGCTCGGCGTCAGGTCCACATGGACCCGGCCATTTACCATCATCGCCGGGGCATGATCGCAGGCGCCCAGGCAGTTAACCCGGTGCAAAGAGAATCTCCCGTCTCCGGTGATCTCTCCCGGCTTTATGCCAAGCTCGTCCTCGATGGCCTTGGCGACGGCATCCACCTCTTTGAGGTAGCAGGGCACGCTCTGGCAAATCCTGATGACGTTCCTGCCCACGGGGCGCGTGTCCAGAAACCCGTAAAAGGTGGCCACCCCGTATAGATGGCCGACCGGGATGCGGCAGTCTCGGGCGATTTGCTGGAGCAGCTCCGCAGCCAGGTAGCCCGGCTTCTCCTGCGCTTCCTTGAGCAGCGCTAGAACGTCCCTGTTTCCTTGATACTCAGCCAATATCGTCCGCCTGTAGTTCCTCTCTCAGCCTTTGATAACCAGTGGAGGCCTCTTCTTGGGCACTGGCTCCGCTGTCTTGCGGCTTAGGGCTCCTGTGGGACAGACTGATATGCAGACGTCACAATCGCGACAGACCTCCTTGTCGAGGGGTTGATCGCAGTCGACTGTCACCTTGGAGCTTGAGCCCCGGTAAGCTATGGCATAGACGTCTGCCCCCTTGATTTCGTCGCAGGCTCTTACACAGCGACGGCACAGCACGCATTTGGTAAGGTCGCGTGTGATATGGGGGCTGGCATCCTCGATGGCGTAGTGGCGGCTCCTCAGCCGGAACCTGGGTGCTCCCACATCCAGATCGGCTGCGGTGGCCCGCAGCTCGCAGATATTGGCGGCACTGCACAGCATGCATGCGTCCGGGTGGCGGGCCAGGAGAAGCTCGACTATCACCTTGCGGGCTTCCAGAACCTTGGGCGAGTGTGTATAAATGACCATGCCGGGGGAAATGGGGGTGTGGCAGGAACCAACCAGCGTTCGAGACCCTTCTACCTCCACGACGCATAGGCGGCAGGCGCCAATAGGAGATAGCTCTTGATGATAGCATAGGGTCGGGATCTCGATTCCATTCTGGCGGGCCAGCTCAAGAATGCTCGTCCCAGATGTGCCGCTGATCTCAGA
>JAUVWM010000138.1 GCA_030604105.1 Dehalococcoidaceae bacterium | reverse complement strand
GTTATCGAGACGGAAGAGTGCGGCTGGTGCACCCAGTGCGAGCTCGTTTGCCCCACTGGAGCTGTCGTTTGCCCCTTTGAGATAGTTGTCGAGGAGCCCTAGACGCCGCCAGGTATTATAACAGGCACAGGAACACCACCATCCAGAGGCCAATGACTCATTCAAATGGCGGCGTGGGTGGGAAGGCAAAACTTAGAGAACTGTGGGTTTGTCAAGAACATAATCATCTTTTCATGTCATAGCCGCAGCGCCGCTGACGCCATGCCGATTTTTTGGCATGGCACTTTCGTGTGTATAGAGGTATGCTATAATTGAGCCCACCTAGAGAGCCTGCATCCTCCCAGGCGAGCGGGTATCGTTCAAGCTGGAGCTAGAGGTGAAAAACGCATGGAATGGCAAGAATATTATCGAAGTAGAACAATTACCGCCGAAGAGGCCGCCAATATGGTGAAATCCAATGATAGAGTTGCTTTTACTCCGGGAAGGGAGGCCCACTCTATCGGGCTGGCGCTTGCTGCCAGAAGGGAGGAGCTGAAGGGTGTAAAAGTCTTTGTAGGTACACCCGGGTATGATTTTGGCTGGTACGACCCGGGCTGGCAGGAAGCCTTTGAGATCAAGACCCTGATGCCCACCGCCACTTGCCAGCAAGCAGTGGACGCCAGATTGATTGACCTCGTTTCCGGCGTGATAATCGCCCCTTTCGAGCAGCTGGAGGACTCCTCAAATGCCGACATAGTCCTTACCGAGATATCTTCACCCGACGAGAGTGGGTTTTGCAGCTTCGGGCAATCGTTGTGGAACAAGAAACGGCTGATCGAAGAGGCCAAGATAAGCATCGCCGAGGTGAATGATAAGCTCATACGCACGTTCGGCAACAACCGTATCCACGTGGAGGATATCGATTATTTCGTGCCTCATGTCTCATCGGGAGCCGAGCCTTCAAGCGGCTCTTTGGCCGGGAGGCAGAAAAAAGAGCCACCGGCCTATATCAAGGACATTTGCGGATATGTCTCATCGTTGATTCCGGACAGGGCGACAATACAGATCGGCGTCGGCCGGATCACCGAGCCGCTCGTTAAGATGGGCCTCCTCGATGGCAAATATGATATCGGGTATCACTCACAGGCAACCCCACCGGGGGTGATATCTCTGGTTAGAGATGGCGTGATAACCGGGAAATATAAAAACATAAACCAGGGTAAGTGCACCGTCACCTCGATAGGTGGAGACACCAAGGAGGAGTTGGAATACGTACATATGAATCCCCTTTTCGAGCTGGTTGATGTTGGCTATCTTGAGGACATACGGGTTATATCTGCGCATGATAACTTCGTGGCCATAAATTCCGCTCTCCAGATAGATTTGCTGGGACAGGTCGCTGCCGAGAGCATTGGAGAACGTTTCATCGCCGCTGCGGGTGGGCAGACACCTTTTACTATCGGCGCGGCAATGTCGAAGGGGGGGAAGTCTCTTACCGTGATGCCCTCAACGGCGGCAAATGGGACGGTGTCCCGCATTAAACCGATACTGGATCCCGGGACGCCGGTAACGGTACCCAGGATAGTGACCATGTATGTCGTCACTGAGTATGGGATCGCTAACCTCTGGGGTAAGTCAACCCGTGACAAGGCCCTGGAGCTTATCGGCATTGCCCACCCCGATTTTCGAGATGAGCTTAGGAGGGAAGCGCTGAGACGATTCTGGCCGTGCTCTTCCCCCTGATGTCAAGCTAGCTTGGCCTTAACCTCTCTCTTAAACATTGTAGCCATGGCGCCTGATGGTGTATTATTGCTATGCTGGCTATGGTCAGGAAGCGCGGTAGGCTATAGGTCATGTTGCCCTTATTTGATAGCGACCTTCCCAGACGTCGATTCCCCATCATAACCATTTGCCTCATTGCCATAAGCGCCCTGGTCTTCCTGTATGCGCTGAAGCTGGGGGGCGCTGACCGCACCATTTTCTACTTCAAGTATGGCCTCATCCCCTGGGAGCTGACCAACGGGCACGACCTATTAGGCTTTGCTGTCAAACCGGGTGATATCGATACGCCTTTCTCCAACTGGATGACGATATTCACCTCCATGTTCATCCACGGCGACTGGCTGCACTTCGTGGGCAATATGCTTTTCCTGTGGGTCTTTGGCCGCAACATCGAAGACCGGTTCGGCCCAGCTCTCTTCCTGCTTTTCTACCTGGTGACGGGGCTGGCCGCCACCTGGATGCAGATAGCCATCGATACCCAATCCCAGGTTCCCCTAATCGGAGCCAGCGGTGCCATTGCCGGGGTACTGGGAGCCTACCTTCTCCTCTATCCCTACAATCGCATCACCACCGTCGTTATCTTCTTCCTCATCACCGTGATTCGAGTGCCCGTCGTCTACCTGCTGGGCTTCTGGCTCTTCCTTCAGTTCTGGGGCAGTGTTGGCACCCTGGCGCCCTCGGCCCAGATTGGGGGGATCGCCTATTGGGCCCATATAGGCGGTTTTGCCGCCGGTGCTCTTATAGTGACGCTGTACCGGCTGGCCAGCCATGAGCCCCTGTGGCCAAGGCGACGCTGGTTTTGAGGCCGCCTGCTTGTAAGGAAATCTCGATTGACACGGGTATGGACGGTCAATATAATGTGGGCAAGTAGACTTGGAAGCGGTGTGGAATAATCGGGAAAATGCCGGAGAGCAAAGCTACTGAGCGCATCCTCTCGGGAGAACCTGCTGCTGAGGACATCCCCCTTGAGACCAGCCTTCGTCCCAAACGCCTTGCCCATTACCTGGGGCAGGAGAAGGTCAAGGACAATCTGAAGATAGCTATTGCCGCCGCTCGGGAGAGGGGGGAGGCTCTAGACCATATCCTGCTCTACGGGCCCCCGGGCCTGGGCAAGACCACCCTGGCCTATTGTATTGCCGCCGAGATGGGGGTCAACATCAGGATCACCTCAGGTCCCGCCGTGGAACGCCCCGGGGATGTGGCTGCTATTCTGACCAACCTCCGTAAGGAAGACGTCCTTTTTATCGATGAGTTCCACCGCCTGCCTCGGACGGTGGAGGAGGTGCTCTACCCGGCTATGGAGGATTTCGCCCTGGACATCATCATAGGCAAGGGGCCGGGGGCGAGGAGCCTGCGCCTGAGCCTATCTCGTTTCACCCTGATCGGGGCCACCACCCGCTTCGCCATGCTCAGCGCCCCTCTTCGAGACAGGTTCGGAGCGGTGTATCGACTCGATTTCTACGATCTGGAGGCCATCGAGGCTATTCTCAGGCGGTCAGCACAGATCCTGAAGGTCAGGGCGGAGGCCGGCGGGCTCAGGGAGATAGCCCGCCGGGCTCGAGGCACGCCGCGGGTGGCCAACAGGTTGCTCAAGAGGGTGCGCGACTATGCCCAGGTGAGGGCAGCCGGCGTGATCACCGAGGCTGTAGCCATAGATGCCCTGCTCAGGCTCGAGGTGGACCACAGGGGATTGGACGAGGTGGACCATAAGGTGCTGCGCGCCATTGTTGACAAGTTCGCTGGCGGCCCCGTGGGATTGGACACCATTGCCGCTTCTATCAGCGAGGAGGCGGACACCATCATGGATGTCTATGAGCCCTACCTGCTGCAGCTGGGCTTCCTGGAGAGGACACCCCGGGGGAGGATGGCTACCCGCCTGGCCTATGAGCATCTGGGCTTAGCCTATCCCAAGGAGCAATCCTCTCAGTCAACTCTCTGGCAATAGGAGGGGTGGGGGATGGCCCACGTGCTCTTACATGCCTGCTGCGGCCCTTGCGCCACCTACCCGGTGGAGCATCTGCGCCGGCAGGGGCTGGAGGTGACCGCCTTCTGGTATAACCCCAACATCCATCCCTTCTTGGAGCACCAGCGCCGCCTGGAGGCGATGCAGTCCCTGGCTCAGGCCATGGCTCTGCCCCTCATCAT
>JAUVWM010000086.1 GCA_030604105.1 Dehalococcoidaceae bacterium | reverse complement strand
CTTGGCGATAGCTACCAGGGGTGTGGAGGACATCAAGGACCTCTATGCCACCTCGGCCTTTGGCCGCGTTGCCCAGCCCGCGGACGTGGGCAACCTGGTCGCTTTCCTGTGCTCGGAGGAGGGTGGATACATATCAGGCCAGGCCATCTATTTAGCTGCCAGCGATGAGCTTTGAAAGGGCTATCTAATCGGGGATGGCCAGCACCCCGCCGCCTTGAATCTTGCCCTCTTTGAGAAGCCGGAGGGCATGGTTCGCCTCCTCCAGCGCGAAGGTTTGAACCTCCGTATGGATGGGGATCTCCGCCGCCAGACGGAGGAAGTCCTCGCCATCCGCTCGCGTATTATTGGCCACGCTCCTTACCGTCCTCTCGTAATAGAGGTCCCTGGCATAATCCATCTGGGGAATGGGCGTCATGTAGATGCCGGCAAGGGCCAGGGTGCCGCCTCTCCTCAGAACCCGCAGGCCATCGAGGACCAGTTTCCCAGCAGGGGCAAAGATAATGGCGCTGTCCAGCTTGTGAGGGGCGTCCTCTTCGGCCCTGCCTGTCCAGACTGCCCCCAGCTTTCGGGCAAGGTCACGGTGCTCCTCACTTCTGGAAAAGACGAACACCTGGCAGCCCCAGTGAACTGCTACCTGTATGGCGATATGGGCAGCAGCGCCGAACCCAAAAAGACCGAGCCGTCCCCCTCTCTCAACCTCCGCTAGTCGCAAAGCGCGAAATCCAATAATGCCGGCGCAGAGAAGGGGAGCTGCCTCCAGGTCGGGGAATCCCTGGGGAATGGGGTAAGCGAAATCCTGGGGTACATTGATATATTGGGCGTATCCCCCATCTACATCGTACCCGGTGAAGCGGGCTTGCTCGCACAGGTTCTCCTTTCCATGCAGGCAGAAGGCGCAATTTCCGCAGGTAGAGTGCAGCCATGCCACCCCCACCCGGTCCCCCACTCGGAACCGGCTGGCCTCGGCTCCCACCCTTTCCACCCGGCCCACGACCTGATGCCCGGGAATAAGAGGCAGCTTCGCCGGGGGAAGCTCCCCCTCTACCGTATGAAGGTCGGTATGGCACAGGCCACATGCCGAGATCCCAACGCGGATCTCTCCAGGGCCTGGTGCCGCCTCCTCGATGTCCACGATCTGGAGGGGGTTTTCCTCAATGGGTCGAGCCTCTCTCAGAATCATCGCCTTCATGGCCAATATCCCCCCGTCGCTCAGCGCCTGCCAGCCTTTTCCGCCGGCCCCATTATAAGCCCCTCCAAGCTACAGCCACAAGGATACGGGCATTGCCTGAGCAAAACTTCCATGTTAGGATAACCCTGGAGACAGCGCGAACGCAATTCAATATTTTTGAGGTGTAAAGGCATGGGCAGCGACGATGGGCTAAAGTCCTTCCTGGAACCCAAATCGGTAGCTCTGGTTGGGGTTTCGCGCCGGACAGGACAGGCCAGTTTCAATATCCTAGAGAACCTGCTGAGCCACGGCTACCGGGGGACAGTCTATCCCGTCAACCCCCATGCAGGCGAGATCCTGGGAATAAGGACCTACCCCAGCGTAAAGCAAATTCCAGCCGATGTTGACCTGGCGGTGATCAGCACCCCTCGCGAGCTGGTGCCTCCTTTGATCAAAGAGTGCACGGATAAAGACATCAGGGCTATAGTGGTCGTGGCCCAAGGTTTCGCCGATGCCGACGAAGAGGGGAAAAAGCTACAAAAGGAAGTGGTCACTATCGCCAGGGCCGGCGGAGCCAGAGTAGTCGGCCCCAACACCTTCGGCACCGCCAATGCCTTCATCGATTTCAGCTCCGCCTTCGTTCCCGTAGAGATGGCCAGGGTGCCCGTGGGCCTCATATGCCAGAGCGGGTTTTTCTTCATCGGTTTCCCCGGGCTTCGGCTCATCGGAAAGGGCATAGACCTGGGCAATGCCTGTGATGTCGACTTCGTCGACGGCTTGGAGTCATTTGAGGACGACCCGCAGATCAGGTTGATAGCGCTCCACATCGAGGGCGTCAGGGACGGGAGGAGATTTCTAGAGGCCGCTCGCCGCGTGGCCCAAAAGAAGCCGGTCCTGGTCTTGAAGACAGGCAGGAGCGAGCAGGCTGCCCGCATGGCGCGGTCTCATACCGGCTCGCTTACCGGCAACGACGAGGTTTGGCAGGCCGCCCTGAGCAGCTGCGGGCTCATCCGGGTGGACGATATCGATGAGCTCTCCGATCTGGTGCGAGCCTTCTCCTGCCTGCCCCCCATGAAAGGCAACAGGGTAGGGGTGGTTTCCTTCACCGGGGGTCTGGGCATCGTCGCTGTGGACAGCTGCGAGCGTAATGACCTGGAGCTGGCAAAGCTATCTCCCCAGGCGAAGCAGACGATCGCCGATATGTCGCCTCCCTGGCTTAACATAGGCAATCCCGTGGATGCCTGGCCGGCCGTGAGCAGTCAGGCGTCATTTGAGCAGATGACGAAGGCTTTGGCCACGAACCTCCGGGCCCTGCTTGCCGACCCCCAGGTGGACGCCCTGATCCTCATGGCCACAGCTTTCACCCCGGCCTTCGCCCGTGATCTGGCGGAGGAGATTCTGGAAACTGTGGCTGCTTTTCCCCACAAGCCCCTCGTGAGCTACCTCTATGGCCCCGCAGTTGAGGAGGCGAGGGCGATACTCAATGGCTCAGGCAAGACCATGTCTTTCCCCACCTTGGAAAGGACGATACGGACTCTGTCCCAGATGGCCAGGCATCACCGGTTTAAGAGCTAGCCGCCGGCAGCCCTTCGATTTCGATGACGTCAGCTTACTCCTGTCCTTGACACCCAGGCCCATCCGTTGTAGCATTCCCCATTGCCAAGGTAAATAGGGAAGGAGGTACATCATGAGGCTAAAAGACAAGGTTGCCGTGATTACCGGGGCCGGGCGGGGAATCGGCAGGGCGGCCGCGCTGGAGCTGGCCCGGGAAGGGGCCAAGATTGTCGTCAGCGATCTGTTTCAGGAAACGATAGATGGGGTCGTTGCCGAGATAAAGGCCCTGGGGCAGCAGGCAATCGGCATAAGGGCCGATGTATCCCAGGGCAGCGAGGTCGAGCGGGCCGCTGACCAGGCACTCAAGCAATGGGGGAGGGTCGATATACTGGCCAATATCGCCGGCATCTACCCGCCCGTTCCCCTGGTGGAGATGAAAGCGGAGCAGTGGGATAAAGTCCTCGATGTGAACCTCAAGGGCACTTTCCTCTGGACAAAGGCGGTACTGCCCCCCATGATAGCCCAAAAAGGGGGAAGCATAGTAAATATAGCCTCCATAGACGGGGCAGTACTGGGGCAGCCAACGGGCTCACCCGAGCTTCCTCATTATGCCGCCGCGAAAGCCGGGGTCCTCGGCTTTACCAGGGCGGCCGCCATGGAGTTGGCCCAGCACCAGATCAGGGTCAACGCTATAGCTCCCGGCAGCATCGAGACTGAGGGGACAAAGGCCCTGGCAGAGGGCTTGGGCGCTTCAGAGGAGATGATAGCCGAGGGGATGAAAGCTTTTGCAGAGACAGTCCCGCTGAAGAGATTTGGGCAGCCCATAGATATAGCCAAGACAGTTCTGTTCTTGGCCTCGGATGATTCGAGCTATATCACCGGCCAATTGATAATCGTCGACGGTGGCTTTTGTCTACAATAAAACAGTATGGGAAACAGTATGGCGGCAACGATTAGCAGGGAGGTGCGGTTGATATAAAGCTACCCCACCAGCCCTGGCTATCCCGCCCTGTATCTCGTCTCCCAGGATGGGAGCAGGGTCAGGCTTTCACATGCCCATCCAGCGGCCCCTCTCATACGCCAAGCCTTGTCAGGCGGCGCCCAATAGAGTAGATTAAACCCGATGATTCACCGAGCGGCAAGGTGGCAGCACCTGGGCATCTTTCTACTGGTCCTGGTCACGCTGATCATGCACTTCAGCACCATTACCCAGCCCGGTGAGCCCGCCTTTGACGAGCAACACTATGTCCCCGATGCCAGGTCCATCATCGAGGGCGAGGGCACGCTCAGGGGCGAACATCCCCCCCTGGCCAAACTCTTCATCTCCCTCGGCATACGCATTTTCGGCGATAACGCATTTGGCTGGCGCTTCTTTTCCGTGCTCTTCGGCACCGCGTCCCTGGTCCTTTTCTACCTGATCTGTCGCCAGCTCTCCCTTTCCCAGCGGGTTACCCTGCTGGCTACCTCCCTTCTTGCCTTCGAGAATCTCACCTTCATTCAGGCCAGCGTGGCAATGCTTGATGTCTACTCGCTCACCTTCATGCTCCTATCTTTCCTGCTCTACCTCAAGGGGCGGTATCTGGTTTCCGGCATGTCAGTTGGCTTGGCCACCCTGGCTAAGCTAAGCGGCGGCGCGGCCGCTCTGGTGATCGCGCTGCACTGGCTGGTCACCAGAAGAAAGATTCTCCAAGGGCTTGTCTTCTCAGTGGCGGCACTGGCATCTTTCTTCCTATTGATGCCACTGTTCGACCTGGTCGTGTTCAGGCATCTCGTCAGTCCCTTCGCCAGGCTGAGGACCATGATCGACCTCACCGGCAGCCTCACCTTTGCCGATACTACCACCGGCATCGCCAGCCGCCCGTGGGAATGGATAATCGGCCCACCACAGAGCGTTGACTACTGGTACACCCCCCGCTACGTAGGGGAGATCAGCTTCACCATCTGGGCTCTCATCATACCGGCCATGCTCTACGCCGCTCTGCGGGCGGTGAAAGGGGTCGCTTTCAGTTGGTTTGTGCTTTGCTGGTTTGCGGGCACCTACTTGATATGGATACCCTTGAACCTCATCACCGACAGGCTCACCTTCGTCTTCTACTTCTACCCCACCGTAGGAGCTATATCTATAGCCCTGGCCCTTGGCCTATCTGACCTCTGGGATCGCTGGCGGGGAAAAGGGAGAAGGTGGCTCAGGCGGATCATGCCTGCGGCGGCGCTGGGCTTTGTGCTGCTGCATCTCGTCTTGTTTTTCGTATTACACTTCCCGTTGACTTCCATCGCTTGACAGCGGTAAACTATTGCCGCATCCAGGGCAACCTGCATAGGACACGGCATGCCCGAAAACCGGCAAAGCGATTTGGGAGAAAGGAGCCAAAGTGATAAATCAGCAATTGAGCAGCCTGTTTCAGCCGATAGCGATAGGGGATATGAGGCTCAAGAACAGGATAGTCATGGCCCCCATGGGCACTGGCCTTACCAGCGACGATGGCAGCGTAACGGAGCAGCTGATCGAGTACCATGCGGAAAGGGCTCGCGGAGGGGTAGGGCTGATAGTTGTAGAGCCGGTTTGCGTTGACTATCCCACGGGCGCTCTGCTGCCCAAGGGCCTGAGGCTTGATGGGGAGAGATATATCACCGGGCTGGGAAATCTGGCCCGAGCGGTGAAAGCGGCAGGGGCCAATGTTTCCCTGCAGTTGGGCCACGGCTGCAGATACTCTCGCTCCCAGGTCACCGGGGGGCAACCGGTTGCCCCCTCGCCCATCCCATCCCGCTATACCAAGGAAATGCCCCGGGAGCTGACCACCGGGGAGGTAGAGGCTATTATTGAGAAATTCGCTCAGGCGGCAAAAATAGCCCAAGAGGCGGGGTTTGACGGCGTGGAGTTAATGGGCTCCACAGGTTATCTCATCAGCCAGTTCCTGTCATCCGTCACCAATAAGAGGAGCGACAGATTTGGGGGGGACACTCGGTCGCGGGCAACCTTTGTCGTTGAGATCATAGAGAGCATCAGAAGAAAGGTGGGAGCGAGCTTCCCCGTCTGCCTCAAGTTCAGCGTTGACGATTACCTGCCTGAGGGTAACACCATTGAGGACTCCCAGATCGTGGCTCGAAGGGCCGAGGCAGCGGGGGTGTCAATGCTGCATGCCTGGGCTGGATGGCACGAGTCCCCCATCGCCATGCTTCCCATGTCGGTCGCAAGAGGCGCCTTTGTGCCCCTGGCACAGGCTGTGAAAGCCGTGGCCCAAGTCCCGGTCATCGCCGTGGGCAGGATCAATGATGCCCTGCTGGCAGCCCAGATTGTGGCAGAGGGCAAAGCCGATCTGGTGGCTATGGGCAGGGCTCTCCTGGCCGATCCCCATTTGCCGGCGAAGGCAGCTCAGGGCAATCTGGATGACATCAGGATGTGTATAGCCTGTTGCCGGTGCTTCGACGATGTAACGCCTTCCCGTAGCAAAGGCCAGTCTGAGCCCGCCATTGTCTGCTCGCTAAATGCAGAGCTGGGCAGAGAGTGGCAGAGGAGAACCGTTCCTGCGAAGAGGGCGAAGAATGTTCTCGTTGTTGGCGGGGGGCCAGCCGGAATGGAAGCGGCACGAGTGTCGGCGGCGAGGGGGCATAGAGTGACCCTGTGGGAGGAGCAGAACCGCCTTGGAGGCACTCTGAGTCTGGCCTCCACACCTCCCCACAAGGAAGAGATCAACAATATAGCCCGATACCTGG
>JAUVWM010000155.1 GCA_030604105.1 Dehalococcoidaceae bacterium | reverse complement strand
CCGGAGGCCCACGGGCTGATGGTGGGCACTTTGATAAAGGCCAGGGGAATCTTCAACAAGTTTGGCACGCCGGCGGAGCTGATCTGCGCTCTGACCGAGGCCTCGATGATGCGGGAGCTGGCCCGGCAGGCGGGTCGGCCGGGGATGCCCATGGCCGAGGTGCCCTGCTCCGGCATATCGCCGTTTGCCATCATAGCCGCGTACAATGCCAATGGCTACAGCCCGCAGACCAGCATGCCCGCCATACAGCTATTCCCCGGCTTGAAGATCAACTGGGAGAGGCTGATCCTGATGGCCTGGGCCCAGGAATTTGGGATCCAGCCCTGGTCAGGCTACTGGCAGGTGACCGGGACCTACGAGAGGGATGCCCTGGAGGCGGCCATCGCCACCACGGGCGGCGATCTGGCTATCCTGTCCATGTCCCACGGCACCCTCAAGTATGGCTGCGCCATCAACGTGTCAAGCCAGCAACCGCCGGGGAAGCTGGCCGACGCAAGGCGCCCATCGATATGGCAGGATTATCACACTGATTCCCTGAAGGTCCTGGCCATGGGGCGGAACGTGAACAATCTTATGGCCTACCTGCGCGGTGGGGGAGGTGGGGCGTGCACCAAGGAAGTTATATATGGCAACATGATCGCCGGCTTCTACGGGGCAGCCGTCGGCTTTGCGGTGCTATCCGGCGGGCTGGCGACACCGGGGGGGGTGGCACCAGGGGTGCCCATGAACGCCTCGACGGGCATGGAGGGGAAGGCGTACTGCGAGGGCGGCCTGGCCGGCGCCGGGATTGACCGCCAGGAGACGAACAAGATAATGAAGCGCCTCATGGAGTTCTGGGATCCCCTCACCAAAGATCGCCCCGTGGGCAAAACCTTCCCCGAGTGCTATGACGTGGAAAAGGTTGAGCCCACAGACGAGTACAAGCAGGTCTACGCCGAGGCCAAGAAGGACTTGAGGGAGCAGGGATTTCCCTTCAAATATTGAGAACCTGCCCCAGGCTGGGGCTCGATTGAGGAAACGATGCTTATCATTGGTGAATCACTCAACGGTACCCTGACCACGGTTGGTCAGGCCATACTAAAGCGGGATGCCGAGTTCGTCGTCCAGCTGGCCCGGAGCCAGGTGGAGGCCGGTGCCCACATGCTGGATGTGAACGCTGGAGTGGCCGGCGGCAACGAGGTCGAGGACCTCCCCTGGCTGGTGAGCACGGTCCTGGCCAAAGTCGATATACCCCTGTCGCTGGACAGTGCCGATCCAGAGGCAATCAGAGCTGCGCTGAAGCTTTGCCGTGGGCGTCCTGTGATCAACTCCATCACCGGGGAGCAAAGCAGGCTGGAGGGCCTGCTTCCCTTGGTAGTGGAGTACGACTGCGGGGTTGTCATCCTGTGTATGGATGAGCGAGGTATCCCCGAAACCGCCCAAGACCGATTCGAGGTGGGACGTTCCCTGGTGGAGCGGGCCACCCAGGCCGGCGTGAAAGCCGATGACATCTATATGGACCCGCTGGTCATGAGCCTCGGCGTCGATTGGCGGGCACCGACCGTGACCCTGGCCACGCTGCGCTTGATCCGCGAGCATATCCCCGAGGTACACATTGTCTCGGGCATGAGCAATGTCAGCTTTGGCCTACCCAAGCGCCATCTTCTCAACTGTACTTTTCTGGCCATGTTGGTAGCCGCTGGCCTGGATACCTTTCTGATCGATGCCCGGGACAAGGGCCTTATGGCTAGCCTGTGGGCAGCACAGGCCTTGTCAGGCAGCGATCGCTATTGCGCCGTCTATCTCAAGGCGTACCGGGCTGGTCAGCTGGAGGTGTGAGCCGGCATGAAACACACCGTCCGCTTTCAGCCTGAGGGCGAGCAGGGCGAGATAGAGGAGAGCCAAAGCCTCCTCGATGCTGCCCGGGAGTTAGGGGCAGATATCCGCGCCGATTGCGGCGGCAAGGGCGCCTGTGGCAAGTGCCGAATCGTAGTGGACCGAGGTGGCCCTAGCCTGCCGCCTCCCGGGGAGGTGGAGAGGAGAGTCCTGGGCGCCAAGCTCAAAACGGGCTATCGCCTGGCCTGCTGCACCCCGGTATGCGGCCCCCTTGAGGTCTCGGTGCCCGAGGAGAGTCGAACCCTTCAGATCACCCTGCTTGCCGAGGGCACGGGCGTCCCCTTCAAGTTAGAGCCCATGGTGCATAAATATCCCCTTGCCCTGGCTGAGCCCACCCTGGCTGACCCTTTGGGCGACGCGGAACGCCTGCTTGAGGCGCTGGAGCTAACCTACGCTCTCAAAGGGGTGAGCATCGCTTATCCCGTGCTGCTCAGGCTGCCCTCCCTCCTCCGGGAGGCCAGGTGGCAGGTGACGGCCACGGTTTGGGACTGGGGCGCCAGTGAGGTCATCGACGTCCAGCCCGGGTATGTGGAGGATAGCTACGGCATCGCTGTGGATCTGGGCACTACCACCATTGTCGCCTATGTGACCGACCTGAATACCGGGGAGGTTGTGGCCGTCGACTCCATGGCAAACCCCCAGGTGGCCTACGGTGCCGATGTTGTGAGCCGCATCTACTACACGATGACGGAGAAGCGAGGCGCCCAGCAGATGCGACAGACAATCATCAGGGGCCTCAACCGAATCATCGGCAATGCCTGTGCCCGGGCCAGGCTGAGTCCCCAGCAGATCGCCGAGATGACCATCGTGGGCAATACGGCCATGCACCATCTCCTCCTCGGCCTGGAGACGGAATTCATGGCCAAGGTCCCTTTTGCCCCCGCCCTGCACCAGTCCCTTGATTTGAGGGCGGGGGAGCTGGGGTTGAGGATCAACCCCGCTGCCAATGTCCACATCCTTCCCATTGAAGCCGGATTCGTGGGCGCTGACAATGTGGCGGTTATCATCGCCACCGAGCCCTACAATCAGGAAGAGGTAACCCTGGTCATTGACATCGGCACCAATGGCGAGCTGGTGTTGGGCAACCGGAAGTTGGGTCTTATGGCCTGCTCGGTGGCAGCGGGGCCCGCCTTCGAGGGGGCTCATATCCAATGTGGGATGACGGCCAGCAAGGGAGCTATCGAGCATCTCAGCATCGATGCCGCTACCTACGAGGTCGAGTATCAGGTTATCGGTGGGGCACGGCCTCAGGGAATCTGCGGCTCAGGCCTCATTGACGCTGTGGCCCAGATGCTGGTGGCTGGAATTGTCCTGCCCAGTGGCCAGATAAACCCTGACATCCCCTCCCCCCGACTTCGCGGGGGCCAGACCGAGGTTGAGTTCGTG
>JAUVWM010000050.1 GCA_030604105.1 Dehalococcoidaceae bacterium | reverse complement strand
GCGCGTTTAAGGCGGACCCCGTGTCCAGAGAGGTCCTCCAGGCGATCATGGAGGCTGTGCTCAGAGCGCCTTCATGGGCGAACACCCAGCCCTGGGAATTCGCCATACTGGGCGGGGAGGCGATGGAGAAGGTGAGGACAGCCGTCGCAGACAAGGCCAGCTCCGGAGACACGCCCAATCTCGATATTCCCTGGCCTAACTTCGAGGGGCCCTACCGCGAGCGCATGCACAGCACCGGGAGGCGTCTTTTCCAAGAGATGGGGATAGACAGAGAGGACAAGGAGGCCAGGCAGAATTGGATGCTGGCTATGACCCGTTTCTTCGATGCGCCCAACGCCATCATAGTGTATATGGACGCCTCCCTGGGTGAGTGGTCGCTGGTAGACATAGGCCTGGCCGTGGAAAGCCTGATGCTGGCGGCGTGGCATTACGGCGTGGGCACCTGCCCCGAAGCGGCGGTGGTGCAGTACCCCGGGGTTCTCCGCGGCCTGCTCAAAATACCGGAGTCCAAGCGCATTATTCTGGGCTTGGCTGTGGGCTACCCAGACCTTTCCAGCCCGGCGATGAAGCTGCGCAGCGAGCGGGAGCCACTGGAGGCCTTGGTGGTGTGGCACGGTTTCGCCTGATCCGAAGACACCAGGTTGGCTTAATGTTGACAAGAATCCAGGATTTCGAGTACGCTTATCCCAAGCGAACTTGGATGTCGGCCGGCGGTACTTCGCCACCGAGGCCATGGCTCAGAACGAACAGAGTGGCCCCGCTCGAGGAGGCATAAAACTATACCTACTCCTCTTTTGGCTCTTCTTCAGGTAATTGGGCCGCTTCAGGAGCTTCGGCCACCTCTTCCACCTTCTCTGTAGGTAGCACATTGATTTTCAACACCATGTGTTCTGGGTCACTGAAAACGGTAATCCCCTCACCCAGCATGATGTCTTTCACGTGAATCGCTTGTCCTGCCTCAGTGAGCGCGCTTAGGTCCACCTCCACACTGGCAGGAATCTCGCCGGGGAGACACCCAATAGCCAAGCTGCTCAGCTCCTGCATCAGTATATTCCCCTTGGACTTCAAGGCTGGTGCCTCTCCAACCAGAACGATAGGGACCTCTACCTTTATTTCGGCTGCCATTCCCACCTGGTAGAAATCTACATGGAGTAAGCTGCCTGTTAGCAGGTTTCTCTGAATCTCGCGAACCAGGACGTTTCTCGGTTTCCTTGCTTTGTCAAGCCTGAGGCTGATAAGCCTTGTCTTCCCTGCCTGTGCCAGGACGCGCTGAAGCTGCGCAGTATCACACTGCAACGCCACCGACTCAATATCGCGACCAAAGAGATGCGCGGGGATAATCCCCTGACGGCGTAGAGCGCCGACCTTTTTACCCAGAACCTCCCGGGTAGTCATCCGTAATTCTATTTGCTCCACCTGCTTCCCCTTCTGTTATTCATGCAGTAATGTAATAACTACATTAAACCCCCGCCTGCTGCCTGTCAAGGCCCCGGGCGAGCCCAGAACCGCTCCCGCAGCCCCCCACGAAGCCGTACAGGGGGCCTTTGAAGCCATTTCACAGTAACACCTGCCTATGTCTCCGGTTTGAGGTGGGAGCTCCGGGCTGGGGCAGGGAGGCTGCCTCCCGCCTGCCCTTGACAGCCGGCGAGCAGGGGTTTAATGTAGCCGCAACACCGGTATATCCTTTGCCTGCCGGAACGCTGAGGAGGTCGGCGGCATCACCTGCGAACTGCTCCGTAAACTGCTATAAATATCAGGAGGCATGCCATGGCAAAGTCTATCAGATGGCTCGGTCACGCCGGCTTTATCATCTCTTCGCCGGGCGGAAAAACTGTGGTGATTGACCCCTGGATAGTGGATAACCCCCTATGCCCGCTGAAGCTGGAGGATATCAAGGAGGCCCATCTGGTGCTGGTGTCTCACGACCACTTTGACCACGCGGGAAATGCGGTGGATATCGCCAGGAAGACCGGGGCAACGGTGATCGCCCAGCCGGAAACAGAGAGTCGATTCCGCAGCGAGCTGGGGTTGCCGGATTCTCAGGTGCTGTATGGCGTTGGAATGAACACCGGGGGCAGTGCCACGGTGGAGGGGATAACGGTGACCATGGTACAGGCCTTTCATTCTTCGGCCACGGGTCAGCCCTGTGGCTACCTCGTGAAGCTGGAAGACGGCACTACTATCTATCATGCCGGAGATACCGGAATATTTGACAGCATGAGGTTGCTGGGTGAGCTCTACCCTATAGACCTGGCCCTGCTCCCCATAGGCTCTGTTTTCACCATGGATCCGTATCAGGCGGCGAAAGCTGTCGCCCTGCTCAAACCCAAAAAGGCGGTTCCCATGCATTACAAGACCTTCCCTATCCTGGAGCAGAGCGCGGATAATTTCGTCAACTTGGTCAACCGAGAGGCGCCCCAGGTTGAGGTAGTGGTCCTCGAGCCGGGGCAGGAATATAATCTGTAGCCGAATAACGAAAAAAAGGGAGGGCGCCAATATGATCAAGCTAATCGTGCTGCTGAAGAGGAAGAGCGATTTGACCCACGAGCAGTTCCTCAAGTACTGGCGGGAAACCCACGCTCCTATGGCACTCAAGCTATTTGCCGTACAGAGAAAATACGTGCAAAACTACTGTGTCACGTCACCCCTCGGTGAACCCGCTTTCGACGGCGTCGCCGAAGTCTGGGTCGATGACATTGAAAGCCTGATGACCTTCGCTTCATCCGAGGAGGCGAGTAAGCTCAATGAGGACGAGCAGCAGTTCCTGGATCCCAGCCAGATGGTGGTCCTGATCACCGAGGAAAAGATCATGAAATAGGTGTTTCCCCGCACTATCGAAAGCAAAAATTGAGGGCGCTGTTGGCGGGGGAGCCGCTTGGGAAGTGTGGCCCAGGCTCCACCATGGTGGCACTGCACATTGCCAAGGGAAATAGGGAAGGAGGTACATCATGAGGTTGAAAGACAGGGTTGTCGTGGTTACCGGGGCTGGCCGGGGAATTGGCAAGGCGACTGCGCTGGAATTGGCCAGGGAAGGGGCCAAGGTTGCTGTCAACGATCTGTTTCAGGAAATGATAGATGAGGTCGTTGCCGAAATAAAGGCCCAGGGGCAACAGGCAATCGCCATAAAGGCCGATGTATCCCAGAGCGAGGAGGTTGAGCAGGCCGCTAAGCTGGTGCTCGACCGATGGGGGAGGGTCGATATACTGGCCAACGTTGCCGGCATCTACCCGCCCGTTCCCCTGGTTGAGATGAAAGAGGAGCAGTGGGATAGAGTATTCGCCGTGAATCTCAAGGGCACTTTCAACTGGACAAAGGCGGTGCTGCCCACAATGATAGCCCAAAAGGGGGGAAGCATAGTAAATATAGCCTCCGTGGCCGGGGCAGTGATAGCGGGACCCTGGGTAGCGCCTGACCTCTGTCATTACGCCGCCACAAAAGCCGGGGTCCTCGGCTTTACCAGGGCGGCAGCCATGGAGCTGGCCCAGCACGGGATCAGGGTCAATGCTATAGCTCCCGGCGGCATTGAGACCGAGGGAACCCAGGCCATGGCACAGAGTATGGGCGCCCCGGAGGAGATGATGGCGGAGATGGGGAAAGCTTTTGAGGGAGTAGTCCCGCTGAAGAGATTCGGCCGGCCCATAGAGATAGCCAAGACAGTTCTATTTTTGGCCTCGGACGATTCGAGCTATATCACCGGCCAATTGATAGTCGTCGATGGCGGCTTTTCGGTGCAATGAAACGGGGGAACGGGCGAGGGGCCCGGGGAAGCCTAGGCCTTTCCCTTCCCTGAGCCAAGGCTCTCCTTCACTCGCCTGGCCACGTCCCGGCCCAGGTGCGCGGCGCTTTCAAGTTCCCTCTCTCCAGGAGGGCCCTTGATCTCCAGGGCCTCCACGATCTCAAACCCTGCAGGCTCAAGCACGCCTTTCACCTGAGAGGCGGCGCCGCCTCCCCAGCCATAGGAGCCGAAGTAAGCGGCCAGCTTGCCCCTGGGTCGCAGGGCCTTGACCAGAGTTAGGGCGTACGCCATCTGGGGGTGAGGGCCTCCCAGGACAGTGGGCGAGCCGACAACTATACAGCTGGCATCCACCAGGTCCCGGGCAACATGTGAGATGTCGGCGACGGTTAGGTCGTAAGGGACAGCCTCTACCCCTTCGGCGGAGATGGCCCCGGTGATGGCCTGCGCCAGGCGCTGGGTGCTGCCCCACATGGAGACGTAGACCACCAGCGCCTTTTTCGCCAGAGGCCCGCGTGCCCATCTCTCATAGGCATCGATGATGCGCCCGGGATTGCGGTACACCGGGCCGTGGCTCGGGGCTATCGTCTTGGCCTCCACGGCAATGGCCTTGTCCAGGCCGGCCGCCACCATCCGGGTGAAGGGCATCATGATCTCGGCGTAGTACCTCTTGGCCTCGGGAAGGAGGATATCGCCGACCTCGTCGTCGAAGAGGCTGTCCGAGGCGATGTGGGAGCCGAAGAAGTCGCCAGGGAAGAGCACCCTGTCCTCGACGGCGAAGGTAAACATGGTTTCCGGCCAGTGGAGCCACGGGGCCTCGATGAATCGCAAGGTCTTGCCGCCGAGGTCGATCGTGTCGCCGTCCTTGACCACCAGGCGTCTCGCCTCCGGGACGTGGTAGAAAGTCTCCGCCATCTCCGCCCCCTTCCTGGTGACCACGAGCCTGGCATTGGGAGCAGCTGCCATAACCTGGGGTATGGCACCGGCATGGTCGGGCTCGGCATGGTTCATCACCACGTAGTCCAGTCTCTCCGGCTCGAGCGTACCGGCTATCTTGGTGAGCAGCTCTTCTTCAAAATCGGCACTTACGGTGTCGATGAGGGCCGCCTTCTCCCTGCCCACAACGAGATAGGCGTTGTATGAGGTGCCATAGGGCAGCGGGATCAGGCTATCGAATAGACGGCGCTGCCAGTCCTCTGCACCAACCCAGATAATCCCCGGAACGATCTCCACTGTCTTTGTCGGCATAGCCATCTCTTTCACCCTCTCTTCGTTTGATTCCCTCTTCCACTCCTCAGGCGCCGGTGTCTTGAGGGCGGTCGGCTGGCGCTCTACACTTGGGGTGGCCCTTCGCTCAATAGCCTGAGCTTGGTCTCATCAATGATGATGGTCTTGCCGCGAAGGGAACGAATAATGCCTCCGTCCTTGAGGCGGCTCATAACCCGGATCGCCGTCTCGGTAGTGGTCCCGGCCATGTCGGCGATCTCCTGCCTGGTGAAGGGGACAGTCGGGCCAAGCTTTGAAGAAAGCATGAGCAGTGTCCTGGCAAGGCGTTGCTCAACTCTCTCCCCCGCAATGTCCCTGAGGCGACCCTGAGCATCCCTGAGGCGTCCTCCCAGAACATTGATGATTCTCAGGGCTACCTCAGGGCGGTGGGCAAGAAAAGACAGGAAGTCCTGTCTCCTGATTCCCAGCACCTTGGTTTCAGCTACGACCTGGACCGAAGCGGGATAGGGCTTATTCTCGAAGACAGCAACCTCGCCGAACATCTCGCCGGGACCGAAAAAGGCAATGATGAACTCCTTGCCCAGTGATGAATGTTTGAGCACCTTTACCCTGCCCTCGGCGACCATGTAGAACCAGTCCGGGCTGTCTCCCTCCCAGAGGACAAACTCACCGGGCCTGAAGCTACGCGAGATGGCTAGACCGGTCAGCTCAGCGAGTTCGCCCTCATTCAACCCGGAGAAGATGAGTGATCCTCTTAGGACCTGGGCCTTGCCGCCATCCAGCAACTCAGCAACCTTCTTCCGTCAGCAGCTTCTGGCAGCAGCTTCTGGCACAACGCATGTTACTGCGGAGATGCCTCTGAGATGAGGGGCTACACGGGCTCGCCGCACTCCGGGCGAGTATCATGGTGCGCCCATTGGTGATGATGCCTCATCCGCTCCTCAGCGAGGAACTCTGATGGATACCGGCCATGTCCCCTTCTCCCGCGAGGGAAGGGCTACGGTAGCCTGGACGGGCAGGACATTGTCCCCCCTCTGATTCACCACGTTTTGCTCGATATCCACGCAGTGCTCGCCGTCCTCATCTATGTACTTCTTGGTGATCTGGCTCTTCACGCGTATCACGTCGGAGATATAGACCACCCGGCGCACCTGGGCGGAATGCTTCTTCAGCCAGCCATCGTCGCCCATCCAGCTAGTTAACACGGTCTTGGCATTGCCTGCCCTAACCATACCGTAGTCATAGGCATGGGCATAATGCATCTGCTTGGCCAGAAGCTTGTTCCAATGTATCAGCTCTATCTTCTCGTAAGCCCCGCTCTCGGGGTGCCATAAGGCATAGCCCGGGTGGCGCCGCATCTCCAGCAGGCCCAAGGCACCACTCCGCACGATGCTGCCTGCCGTGCCCTCAGCCACCGAGTCGGTATACCGCCGGGGCCCCCTTACCAGGTCGGGCAGCGTCTCGCCCTCGCTCACATCCTCCCAGTAGCGGGGGTTAGAGCCGCGTATGTGCTCGAAATCAGCCAGTACCTCCTCCTCGATCTGGCGAAGCTCTTCCTCGGTCCAGGGATGAGGCATGATGGTGCTCCTGGCCTTGTCCGTCCGCCTCAGCCCCTCGTCCATATCAGTCCGTTCCCATCTCAGCATCTGAGAGCGACCCTTGGCGAAAAGCTCCCCCCTCTGATTGTAATACAGGCTCTCATAATGCTCGATAAGCCATAATGCCGAGAATGCGCTGCCCTTCTCCTCCAGGTCAGCAAATGTGGTTTCATGAGTCATCCTGTCGCCTTCGAGGACAGGTTTATAAAACTCATAGGAAACTCCTCCCACCATCACCTGCACACCAGGAAGGCCCTGGATTATCCCGCCTCCTGGCAGATAACCGGGAGGGGCCGGTATACGGCCGTAACGAGTCTTCTTGGCATACTCCTGATCGTGCCACAGGGGATTAGGGTCTCCCATCTTATCCGCGTACGCACTTATGCGGTCCCAGTGGGCCCACTGATTAACTGCCCTGTAGTTCCCGGAAGGCCGCATCTTCATGCCGACCCTTTTCCGGTGCTCCTCAATACTTTCCCGTGTCAAGCGGCCTACAACTTTCCATTTGATCTGTTGCTCAGTCATCGGACATTCCTCCCCAGATTCACGTATGACAGCCCAGTGATAAGTCGAAAATGGTATTTACTAGGATTTTCCATGTGGACTCCCCAAGAGACATGAGAGTAGCCTCGTTGTGTTGACGTCGATGATATGCCAATGTCTAATAGCTGTCAAGCCGCTCAAAGCCCTGCGGGCAGCCTACTGGGGCGGAGATAGAATTACGACGTGCAAAGTGCTCCAAAGAGAAGTCCTTTTGGAGAGGTATGGCGCTCCAGAAGGACTTGGTTTTGGGGATGCCCGAGGCCCGAGCTCAGCCGCGCCGAAGGGCGGAGCGAGCTGGCATCGGTGTGGAGCGCTTTGTCCAGTAGACGGCTATCCAGGTTTGCCAAGTGCAGTTCCACATGCTCAGGCTATGCCAGCTAGTCTTCCTCATACAACGCCCGTACTTCCGGGCTCATAGCCGCCAGCCGCCTCTCCGCCTCGTCGGGAGAAACAGCCTCAAGGGACCCGTCTGGATTCTGTACAACGACACCGGCGTCAGTGATCATCTTGTGTCGGCGCTTACGCTCCTCTTTGTCCGGGACACACACCAATTGGCAATGGGCACATGCTAACCGGGTTCTCCACGGCGCAAAGGAAGTATAGAACCCTCCTTCGATTTCCGGCCATTGAGCATATTTCTCGATCACATCCATGGTCGCTTGAAGGAATTCACCATCATTCTCCGGTATGCGAAACCGGCCCGGGGACCATGTAGACCATTGACCGGAAGCATGCAGGCCATTGAAACCGCCGCACAAATATCCGCACCTGTGGTAGTCACGGCGTTTGGCGTACGAGAATTCGATGCCGCCCAGAGTTACAGATACCTTATCACGAAGATCGACAAATCCTGAGGCACAGGATGCCATGCACATGCCGCAACCATCACAATAATTCTGCTCAGCGGGTAACGGGTCCGTTGGGACTAATTCAGCGGTCGTGACTACAGAGCCCAAAGTGACTGCTGCTCCTTTATCGGGAGTAACCACATTGCCCGACAGCCCCAAGTGACCGACACCGGACCGGACCGCAAGGTACCTGTGGGAGATATCAGGAACCAGATCATAGAGACCGTTTGGCATCTCTAGTCTCCATCGGTAGTTTGCGGGAATCGCAGTTGAGGGCATTCCTTTCAGTTCTAGGCAATTGGCCAGTGCAAGTGAAATGCCGCTGGCAATTGAACAGGCCTGTTTCAAATTGCTGTCCAGGGGAAGACGGCTTTCCTTCTTCAGAGAGAGAATGATCGCATCCTCATCGAGGGGCACAGCGAATGATATGGCGGATTTGGCATCTGCCCGTATGTAGGAAAGATCCGCCGAGGGCGGGCCACCAGCGAGGGTCTCCACTGTGGCGATCCCAGCTGCGCAAGCCCCCTCAGCAATGGCGAAATCGATTGCAAATTGACTCAGCTCGTCCATCCTAATCTCCTTCCTATGCTGTAATAACTGAAGATACCTGTTGGCGTTGTCAGCATCTCGGGGCACAACCTAGTAATGGACACTATAAGCATGTGAGCTGTTGCCGTCAAGAATCGCAAGGAGATCAGTGCTCAGAAAGGAAGTCTTTTTGGAGCAGCTATTTCCCAGGCCACAGTTCTATCTGTGTATCACCCTCCCCGTTTTGGAGCGGCAGCTTCGCCGGCTAAGACCCGTCCGAAAGTGGGACTTGGCAGTTCCACATTAGGGCGGATCGTGCAACGGGTGCTGAGTTCGACAGCCTCATGTTGACAAGCGGAAAGGTCTTCTGTTACTATTTTCTTGCATAATTAAACACAGCACGAAAGGGCAAACCCGTCGAAAGGCGGGGACGCAAAGCCCCGGGTCTAAGGCTTGGAGAGCTAGGATAGCCGGGCTGCCGAAGGCAAAACAGGCATACGGAACGTGCTTCCTGGCAAAGACTGGGGAGCGCGTTTTTGCGTTTTCAATGTCCTAGATGACGCCTATAGTAGTGAATATTCTAGATGAGTTATGAGATGGGAAAGGTAAGGACAAATCAAACGAAGGGAGGATGTATCATGTCAGGAAGAGGAAAAATGAGCATCTTGTTGGTTATTATTGTGGCGCTGGCATTCCTTACAGCAAGCTGCGGTGGGGCAGCAACACCCACACCCATGACCTTTTATGAAAACACGGAGCATGGCTTTTCCATCGAGTATCCTGAGGGATGGACCGAGAATGCGCTGGTGCTAGGAGCGTCGCTCCTTCTCGAGTTTAAAGACCCTGAAGGGCGTCTCTCTGTGATGGTGTCCGTGGAATACAAGACCGAGGAGATTATCCTGGCTGACCTTATATCAGAAGGCAAAGAGGACATGGAATCCACACCCCAGTTCGAACTGATCTCGGAGGGTGACACTACCATAGGCGAAGGTATTTCCGGCTACGAAATAGTGGGCAAAGGAGAAGACCTTGGGACAGGGAAAGTCGGGAAGTTCAGGTTTGTCGTCCTGGTGCGGGAGAAGCAGTGTTTTTTGGTTGGAGTCATGGGAGAGCCTGCCGATTTTGAACAGCAGGAAGAGACGATAGATGCCATGGTGGACAGCTTCAAGCTCCTGCCAACCTATACCTTTGTCCCTC
>JAUVWM010000135.1 GCA_030604105.1 Dehalococcoidaceae bacterium | reverse complement strand
GGGCTACGCCGTAGCCATTGTTTCCGGGCCGGAGCTAGAGAAAGCCGAGGGGGAGCATTGCCCCGAATACTTCGACAAAAGGGCCAGCTTGCTGAAACAGATCGAGGAGCAGGGCATAAATATCAAGCCCTGGCCTCAGCTCCTTGAGCTGGATGGTTCGCCGGGGAGCTATGAGGCTGTGCTGAGATACCGATCGCAGGCCAGCCGTATCGGGGCCGGTGCGCTGATACTGGACCTCACAGAGATAGATGGCGAGGCACCTCCCGTAGTCAGCGCCATCCCCGGGGGGAGCCGCCTCAGCCGCATCCTTGCCCGAATGTGCTCCAAGGCTCCAGGAGGCGCAGATTCTGCTGCTCTCAGGGGGCTCACCATCAAAGAGACCGCTGGCATATTCATCATATCGCCGAATGGAGCGGACCCGCCTGAGGAGCAGATCATTAAGGGAGCAGCGGCTGCCGCCAGGGCCTCGGCCTATCTGCACCAGGGCACGCTAAGCCCGCGAGCCACTGCGGTGACCATAGATAGCAAACTGTGTCGCGGCTGCGGCGATTGCGCCGCCATATGCCCATACATAGAGATGAGAGAGTGTGGCAACGGCATGGCCTACGCCTATGTTGACCCGGCTCTGTGCCTAGGCTGTGGGGCATGCATTGCCCGCTGTCCCACAGGTGCCATAACTCAGCCTCTCCAGAGCGACCGACAGATAGCCTCGATGCTGGAGGCGCTGCTGGGGATGGGCAATAGCATAAGCGAGGCCGTATGAGCAAATCGGCAGCAGATGTAGTGGTCTTCGCCTGCAACTGGGACGGCCTGAGCTGCGTCGAGGCAGCAGCACAGAGAGGGCTCCTCTACCCGGCATCGGTACGGGTGGTCAGAGTGAGCTGCCTCTCCAGGGTGCACTCGGGCCTGGTGCTCAAGGCCTTTGAATTGGGAGCAAATGGGGTGATGCTTGTAGGGTGCGAGCCGGGCAAGTGCCATTTTGAGACCGACGCCGAATGTATCGCGCAGGAGTATGAAAAGGCACAGGGGATCCTGGGCCTGCTGGGACTGGGAGAGAAGAGGCTGGTTCTCGCCCATATGCCCCGCGGGGATGGCTCTGGCTTTGTAAGTCGACTGACGAGTTTCATCGAAGAGATCGAGCAGTTACGGCCCGCCACCCGCGCCGGAGCGTAGCGGCGGCTGGCGCGACCAAGCCGACGATGTCCGCCAGAGACCGATCATCCAATGATGGTGGGGATATAACACACGAGATGTTCGATACGGAACGAGAGATAAGGGACACCAAGATACGCCTCTGCCTCGACTGCGGGAAGTGCACGGCGGTCTGTCCCGTTGCCCAGTATGACTCGGATTTTAACCCCCGTCTCATAGCGCAGAGAAGGCTGGGTCAGAATAGCCGCGGGCCGCAGCAGGATGATACAATCTGGTCCTGCCTCAGTTGCTACATCTGTGTGGAGCGCTGCAACTATCACGTGAAATTCCCCGAGTTTATCCATGCCCTGAGATGGGAGGCCTGCGCTGAGGGGGCTCAGGTGCAGTGCAGCCACGGCGGAGCGCTCCAGGCGCTGATGCACATGATGGCTCGCGAAGACTTACAACAGGAGCGGCTGGGCTGGTTGCCGCCGGATATCGAGTTCTCCGAGCAATGCGATACATTGTTCTTTGTAGGCTGCGCCCCCTATTTTGACGTTCTGTTCAGCGATCTGGGGGTGAACACTTTAGAGGGGGTGAAGGGAGCGCTCAGGCTGCTGAACCGCGCTCAGATACCCTTCAACCTTCTTGCCAATGAACGCTGCTGCGGGCGGGACCTGCTTCTCCAAGGGGACAGGGAGGGATTTATGGCCCTGGCACGGGCCAACATTGAGGAGTTCGCCCGCCGCGGCATAAAGAAGATAATCGCCAGTTGTCCCGAATGCTACTATACGCTGAAGGTCGACTACCCCAGCATGCTGGGAGGCACGGGCATCAACGTGGTGCATTTGACGGAGGTCTTAGCCCCGCTAATACAAAGCGGCGAGTTGGATCTGGGCCGGCTTGAAAAGAGGGTCACCTATCATGACCCCTGCACCCTTGGAAGGTGCGCAAGGATATTTGATGAGCCTCGCCGCCTCCTGGAAGCTGTGGCGGGCCTGGAACTGGCGGAGATGGAGCAAAACCGGGAGAGGGCGCTTTGCTGCGGGGCAAGCCCCTGGGTGCACTGCGGCGCGGTAAACCGGCAGATACAGGGGCAGCGTCTGGCCCAGGCAGAGGCCACCGGAGCAGACATGCTGGTGACCGCCTGCCCCAAGTGCCAGATACACTTGAAATGCGCCCAAAAGGGCGGTGATGGCCAGGTCTCCCAGATCGAAATCCAAGACCTGGCATGTCTGATAGCCCGGTCCCTGGACTAGGAGGTAAGCTAGTTGGCTGAAGAGGAACTCAGAATAGGCGTTTTTGTTTGCGACTGCGGACTCAACATAGCAGGGTCGGTGGACACCGAGGAGGTGCGGCTGTCGGCGGAGGAACTCCCCGGCGTGGTGGTCTCGGCGAGAAACAGGTACACCTGCGCTGAGCCTGGGCAGGAGGAGATAAAGAGACTCATACAAGAATACAACCTGAACCGTGTGGTGGTGGCCTCTTGCACCCCGCGGCTCCACGAGTCCACCTTCCGCAACTGTGTCGCCGAGGCTGGGCTCAACCCCTACCTCCTAGAGATGACCAGCATCAGGGAGCAATGTAGCTGGGTACACCTCCATGACCGAGAGGCGGCCACCAAGAAGGCAAGAGACATTGTTAAGATAGCGGTAGCCCGTGCCCGCCTCCTCCAGCCCCAGCAGGAGATAGAGATACCCATTACCGCCGCCGCTCTGGTGATCGGCGGCGGGGTGGCCGGAATCCAGACAGCCCTGGACCTGGCTGATGCCGGGCACCAGGTATATCTGGTGGAAGAGCAGCCCTCGATAGGGGGCATCATGGCCCAGCTGGACAAGACCTTCCCCACCATGGACTGTTCCATATGCGTGCTTGGGCCCAAGATGATGGAGGTGGGCCGTCACCCCCGCATCGAACTGCTGGCCTACAGCAAAGTGGAGGAGGTATCAGGCTACGTGGGCAACTTCAAGGTGCGCGTGCGCAAAAAGGCCCGCTACGTGGATGAGACCGTATGCAATGCCTGCGCGAAGTGCGCCGAGGTCTGCCCGGTGGTGGTTCCCGACGAGTTCCAGCAAGGCTTTGCCTCGCGCAAGGCAGCATACATACCCTTACCCCAGGCGGTGCCCCCTGCCTATCTCATCGACATGGAGCATTGTCTGGGAAACAATCCGGTGGCCTGTATCAAGTGTCTGGACGCCTGCGAAAAGGAGTGCATAGACCTGAGCATGCAGGACAAGATAATCGAACTCGATGTGGGCGTAATCATCGTGGCCACCGGCATGGGGATATACGATCCTACCCAACTGGACGAGTATGGCTATTCCAGCTTTGAGAACATCATAACCAGCATAGAGTTTGAAAGGCTAATATGTGGCGGCGGTCCTACTGACGGCCACCTGGTGCGCCCGTCCGATCGACAGACCCCCAAGCGCATCGGCTTCATACAGTGCGTGGGTTCGCGGACGGAGAACCGTGGCAACCCCTACTGCTCCAACGTGTGCTGCATGAACACGGTTAAGGACAGCCTGCTCATCAACGAGCACTATCCAGACACCGATATCTATGTCTTCTATATGGACATGCGCGCCTACGGCAAGGGCTTCGAGGACCTGTTGCGGCGCTCCAAGGAGGCAGGTGTTCACTATATTCGCGGCCTGCCTGGCGAGGTCAGCGAAGACCCAAGCACCGGAAACCTCCGCCTCAAGGTGGAGAATACCACTGCGGCGCGTATTGAGGAATACGAGCTGGATATGGTGATCTTGGCGGTGGGCCTGCAACCCAAGGATGACCTGAAGCAGCTGACCAACATCCTGAATCTCTCCCAGACTAGCGACGGCTTCGTAATGGAGGCCCATCCTAAGCTCAGGCCGGTGGACGCACCAACGCCGGGCATTTTCTTTGCCGGCTGCGTGGAGGCGCCCAAGGATATAAAGGACAGCGTAACCCAGGCAGGGGCGGCTGCTGCCAGGAGTTCCATTATACTGAACGCAGGCACTCTCAAAAGCGAGGCCATCAAGGCGGTAGCGGACCTGGCCAAATGCACCTCCTGCGGCGTCTGCGCCCG
>JAUVWM010000062.1 GCA_030604105.1 Dehalococcoidaceae bacterium | reverse complement strand
TTGAGAAGCAGGAAAGGGGGTTCATCCCTGTCCTCGGTGCTCCCTGGTGGGAGACCCGCCTGGGGCTGCACGTCATGCCCGGCGACTCAGCCTTAGATGCCCAGCGCCACATGCATCTATATGGGACAACTCGGGAGCAGCTCGCCAAGATCGCGGTCAAGAACCACAGGAACGCGGCGCTCGCTCCCTATGCCCACCTGCCCAACGCGTCGCTAACTGTAGAAGAGGTTTTGAATTCTACCATGATTTGCGAGCCCTTAACCATGCTCATGATATCTGCCCCCAGCGATGGGGCTGCCGCCCTGGTGCTTTGTAGCCAGGATGTGGCCCGCAAACACCCCGATAGGAAGCCCGTCACCATAGCTGCCATTACGCATAATACGGCCAAGTATTTCGACCTGGAATATGAGATCAACGAGACGCGCCGCCGGGCTGCCCGGGAGGCCTATGAGATGGCAGGCTGTGGACCGGAAGACCTCGATTTTGCCTTGCTCCATGATGCCACAGTGATCTTTGAAATCAGGCAATATGAAGAGGTAGGCCTGTGTCAGGAAGGCGAGGGCGGTCGATTGATCGATGAGGGCATAACGGAGCTGACTGGGAGGGTCCCGGTTAACACCGATGGCGGATTCTTGGGCAGGGGCAATGCTCCGTCAGCCGATTCTGGGAGTTGGATAGCCGAGGCCGTTTGGCAGCTAAGGGGCGAGGCCGGCCCAAGGCAAGTCCCTGATGCCAAGATAGGCTTAATCTGCCACGGCGGTTACGGCGTGCCTATTCACGGTGCCGCCATGATCTTGAAGCGATAAGCCCAGCCAGGCGGATTTGGAGGCGACAAGTGGAGGACGCGGAGACGGCATGACAGCTAGCTGGATAATCAGGCAAGCGGCTGTTGCTGATGCTGGAGCCATTGTGGACCTGCGCAACGAGGTGGACGGGACCAAAACGAGTGCTGCCCAGGTTCGAATCCTGTCGGGCGCGCTCTCTTACAGGATAGGTGCTGCCGAGCCAGGATTCGAACCTGGGCTAAAGGCTCCAAAGGCCTCTGTGCTACCGCTACACTACTCGGCAAAGGCTGGTCTTAAGTGCCGAAGGTCGGGATCGAACCGACACGGGAGTCGCCTCCCAACAGTTTTTGAGACTGTCGCGTCTACCTATTCCGCCACTTCGGCAAGGCGGAAGTGGCTCCACTGCCGAGGAGCGGAATCGAACCGCTGACACCGTGATTTTCAGTCACGTGCTCTACCAACTGAGCTACCTCGGCCCGAAAATCATTCTAGCCTCTCACCCTACGAGTGTCAAGCATCACATCAGCCGTGAGAGACCAGTGCACAGCGGCCAAGCCTGTGATATACTTACTATGCGTTTGAGCACCCAAGGAGGCTACGAAATGGTCGGCTTATATCTGACCTCCCTTGAGCCAGCAGCCGGGAAAAGCGCCATGTGCACCGGCATCGGCAAGCGTCTGCTCAAGGATGGCAAGAAGGTGGGATTTCTCAAGCCCGTCCTCGTCAGCGCCGAGCCGCAAAGCGGCGAAGTGGTTGACCAGGATGCTGCTTTCATCAAGCAAGTCTTGGCACTGGAGGAGCCGGTCGCTTCCCTGTGCGTCACCGCCTTAACCCCTCAAACCCTGGAAGAGGCCTTGGCCAGCAGAGAGAACGGCCTGGGCCAGAAGCTTCGAGCGGCCTACGAAGAGATATGCCGGGACAGAGATGTGGTCGTCCTGGAGGGAATCTCGGGGCAGGCTCAGGCCTCCGCCCAAATCGCCAAGCTGCTGGGTGCCAAGGCGATCATCGTCACCCTCTACGCCGGCGATTCGACGACGGGCGAGATCGCTGCCGCCGCCCAAACCCTGGGCGATAGCCTGCTCGGCGTGATAATCAATGCCGTTCCCCAAAACAAGATAGAATCGGTGCGCACCTCAATAGTGCCTCGCCTGGAGGAGAGCGAAGTCAGGGTCCTGGGCGTGCTGCCCCAGGATCGAGCCCTGTTCACCCTGAGCGTCGGCGAGATTGCCCAGCGCCTCCAGGGCAAGCTCCTGAACTCGGCTGAGGGCTCAGGGGAGCTCGTGGAGAACCTGATGATGGGGACGATGTATGTTGGCTCCGGGATCGACTACTTCGACCACAAGGCCAATAAGGCAGTCATAATACGCGGTGAGCGCCCCGATATGCAGCTGGCAGCCCTTGAGACATCGACCAAGTGCCTCATCCTCAGCGGCAACACCCCACCCACCCCCTCCATCCTGAATCGAGCCCAGGAAAAAGGAGTGCCTATCGTGGTGGCGGAGCCCGATACCCTCTCCACAGCGGCCATCATTGAAGACGCCCTGGGCAAAGCCAGGTTCCGCCAGGAAAAGAAGGTGGAGAGGCTGGAGGAGATCCTGGCCCAGCATTTCGACTTCCAGGCCCTGTATAAGGAGCTGGGGCTGGCAGGCTAGAAGGGGGGCGATGCTCGTTGAAGCCCCCTCCCCCCGATGCTATAATGGCCTGGATGGATATCCTGGACGAGCTCAACCCCGCTCAGAGACAAGCGGTAGAGGCCATCGAGGGGCCTCTTCTCATCCTGGCTGGCCCGGGCAGCGGCAAGACCAGGGTGATCGTCCACCGGGTTGCCTACCTCATCAAGGTCTGCGGCATCAGCCCCCACTGCATTCTGGCAGTTACCTTCACCAACAAGGCTGCCAATGGGATGAAGGAGAGGCTTCACCACCTCCTGAGTGCTGCCGCGGACAACCTGACCCTGGGCACCTTCCACGCTATCTGCGCCCGCATCCTGCGCCGCGAAGGGGATGAAATAGGGCTGGACAGGAGCTTTGTCATCTACGATGAAGATGACCAGCTAAGCCTGATAAAGCGCAGCCTCGAGGAGGCCGGCCTTGATCCCAAGCGATACGCGCCCCGCGCCCTGCGATCAGCCATCAGCGCCGCCAAGAACGAGCTCTTGACGCCGGAGGATTATGTCAAGCGCAGTATGAGTTACTTCGACGAGGTGGTGCAGCGGGTCTACGAGAGCTACCAGCAGCTCCTGGCTCAGAGCAAGGCCCTGGACTTCGATGACCTGCTGATGAAAGCGGTGCATCTTTTCCAGCACCGACCTCAGCTGCTTGACAAGTACCAGTCACGCTACCTCCACATCCTGATCGATGAGTTCCAGGATACCAACCTGGCCCAATATGCCCTGGCCAAGCAGCTGGCGGGAAAGCACCGCAATATCTGCGTGGTGGGCGACCCCGATCAATCCATATACTCCTGGCGGTCCGCCGACCTGCGCAATATCCTCCACTTTGAGCGGGACTACCCCGATGCCAAGGTGGTTCTCCTGGAGCAAAACTACCGCTCCACCCAGACCATTCTGGAGGCGGCGGCGCATATCATCTCATCCAATCTGCAGCGCAAGCCAAAGGCGCTGTGGACGGAAAATGAACCTGGTGTGCCGCTTGCCATCGCCGAGACCTACACCGAGCAAGAGGAGGCGCAGTTTGTGGTTAGCGAGGTGGAGAAGCTGTCCAGCCAAGGTCTGGCGAGGCCAGGCGACTGCGCGGTGATGTATCGCACCAATGCCCAGTCACGGGCACTTGAAGAGACCTTCGTCCGCTACGGAGTGCCCTACAGGCTGGTGGGCGGCACCCGTTTCTACGAGAGGCGTGAGATCAAGGACATCATCGCCTACCTCAGGCTCATCCACAACCCCTATGACAGTGTCAGCCTCACCAGGATCGTCAATGTCCCGCCACGGGGCATCGGGCAGCGCAGCTTCGATGAGCTGTCGCGCCGGGCCAAAGCCTCGGGCCTGCCCCTATATACCGCCCTGCAGCTGGCAGCGCCAAAGGCCGATAACGCCCCCCAGCATCCTTTCTCCCCACGCACCGCCCAGGCCCTGACCAGCTTCCTGACCCTGATGGACGAGCTCATCGCCCAAAGCCACGAGCTAGACCTTATCCAGCTACTGGACCTGGTGCTGGAGCGCTCTGGATACCGGGAATTCACCTTGAGGGAAGAGACGGGGGAGGAGCGCTGGGACAATATCCTGGAGCTGCGCACCGTAGCCCAGGAATACAGCGATCTGGAACCGGAGGAGGCCCTGGCTTCCTTTCTGGAAGGGGTGGCCCTGGTCTCAGATGTGGACGAGATCGACGGCCAGGTCGATGCGGTGACCCTCATTACCCTGCATCAAGCCAAAGGCTTGGAGTTCCCGGTGGTGTTCATCGTCGGCATGGAGGAAGGCGTTCTGCCCCATAGAAGGTCCTTCGATGACCCAGCGCAGATGGAAGAGGAACGTCGCCTATGCTATGTAGGCGTAACCAGGGCCGAGCAGCGCCTGTATCTGATTCGCGCCTTCCGCCGCAACCTGATGGGAAGCAGCACCATAAACCCGGCCTCGCGCTTTCTAAAGGAGATCCCCCCACACCTGGCGTCCCCGACCGCCGATTACGGGGAGGAAATCAGGCCAGACCTGGCCACGCCATCCACCTCAAGCCCTCCCCTTTCGGCGCTGAGAGCGGGCGATCGCGTCCACCACGCCCTGTTTGGCCGGGGGATCGTGGTAAGCTGCCTGCCCATCAAAGATGACCAAGAGGTCACCGTCGCCTTCAGGGAGGCAGGGGTAAAGAAGCTGCTGCTCAGCCTGGCATCACTGGAGCGAAGGGGGTGATCTCCATCGATCCATAGCCTGGCACAGCCTTCCAGGCACCTTCGGCGGCAGTGAAATGACCCTTGACAGCCGCCTGGGGCTGAGGTAAACTGCAACCGCCGCCCAGGGTTGAAGACGGCGGAGCCGCGCACAAGCAAGGAGGAAGCAAGTTCATGGCTGGAGATACACTAATCACCGATGAACTGAGAAAGACAATAGGTGTCGCCAAGCAGTCCACCACCATAGAGATGGAGAAGGGGATGCTCAGGCAATTCGTTGACGCCATCGGGGACCCCAACCCCCTGTGGTCAGACGAGGAGCATGCCAAAAAGAGCCAGTACGGCGGAATCACATTCCCGCCCGGCATTCTGGCAGCGTCCTTGATGGGAGGTTCGGGCCCCTGGCTCGATATCCCGCTGCAGCGCATCCTCGATGGCGGGTCCGAGTGGGAGTTCTTCGAGCCCATCAGGCCAGGCGATGTTATCACGGTGGTGGGCACCATCGGCGATCTCCGGGAGCGGCAAGGCAGCGTGGGCAAGATGCTCTTTATAATCAGCGACATAGAATGGAAGAACCAAAAAGGCGAGGTGGTAGCCACCGGCCGGGCAACCTTAATTAGGTATTAGCTCAGGTGAAGGAGGTATGCTGATGTCCGAGGCTTCAGTGATGACCGATGAGCTGAGAAAACAGATAGGGGTTGCAGGGGAGCCTTTGGTCGTGGAGATGGAGAAGGGGATGCTGAGGAAATTCGTTGACGCCATCGGAGACCCCAACCCCCTGTGGTCAGATGAGGAGCATGCCAAAAAGACCAAATATGGCGGAATTACATTCCCGCCCGGCATTCTGGCGGCGATCATGATGGTAGGCAACAGACCGCCCATCGAGATCCCGCTGCCGCGAGGGCTTGACGGCGGTGGTGAGTGGGAGTTCTTCGAGCCCATAAGGCCAGGCGACACCCTCACCATAGAGTGCAAGATCGGCGACCTGGTGGAGCGCCAGATCAGTATGGGCAAGGCGATCTTCATCTATCACGACACAGTATGGAAGAACCAGAAGGGCCAGGTAGTAGCTACCAGCCGGACGTACGGACTCAAGTACTAGCCTACATATGTACGATGGGCGTGGAAGAACCAGAATGGCCAGGCAGTGGCCATCGTCCGCAGAGTTTTTTACCAGCGGTGACCAAGGAGGAAAAGATGGCAAAGCAACTCTACTACGAGGATGTGGAAGTGGGGATAGACATACCCACTCTGGTTAAGCACCCCACAACCCAGCAGCTGGTTAAGTGGGCGGGTGCCAGCGGGGATTACTACCAGATACACTATGACAAGGATTTCGCCATAGCCACCGGCCTTGACGGGATCATCGTCCACGGCCGGTTGAAGATCGCCTTTTTGGTGCAAATGCTGACCGACTGGATCGGAGACGAGGGCAAGGTCAAGAAGCTGGCATGCCAGCACAGAGGCATGGACTTGCCCGCGGTAGATATGAAGTGCAAAGGAAAGGTGACCAATAAGTACGTCAAGGACGGCGAGCACTGCGTAGAATGTGAGATCTGGACGGAAAACCCCGAGGGACGAAAGACGGCGCCGGGCACAGCCACTCTCGTCCTGCCCTCCAGAGGCAAGTGATCGAACCCCGGTCACCTCGGCCTCAAATACAGCCAACTTATCCGCAACCGGCAGTGGAACTGGGGAGGTAAGAAGCATGGGAGACCCTCTCAAGGGTAAGAGTGCGATTGTCACCGGCGCCGGGCGGGGCATCGGCAGGGCCATCGCCATGGCCCTGGCCCAAGAGGGCGCCAGCGTGGTGGTCAACGATTTCGGGGTGAAGGTCGATGGCTCCGAGCCCGCCTCCGGCCCCGCCGACGAGGTGGTTCAGGAGATCAAGAGCCTGGGCGGAAAGGCTGTCGCCAGCTACGGCGACGTCGCCAGCTGGCAGGACTCCGAGAACCTCATCAAGGCCTGCGTCGATAACTTCGGCAGGCTCGACATCCTGGCCAATATGGCCGGCATCCTCAGGGACCGCATGATCTTCAATATGACCGAGGATGAATGGGATGCCGTCATCCGCGTCCACCTCAAGGGAACCTTCAACTGCACCCGCCACCCCTGCGTCGTCATGAGGCAGCAAAGAGGCGGGCGCATAATCAACACCACCTCCCCGGCCTGGATAGTGACCACAGGCCATATAAACTATGGTGCCGCCAAATCAGGCATCGTGAGCCTAACCAAGGGCGTGGCCCGGGAGATGGGGCGCTATGGAGTGACCTGTAACGCCATCGCCCCGGCAGCCGCCACCAGGATGACCATGGACCCCGCAGTGGCAGCTGCCCTCCAACTCAGAGCCGAGCGCGGGGTGGCCCGTGAAGACACGGCCGGCAATTCGGCAGCCGCCGCCCTGGCACAGATGGACCCGGGGGCGGTGGCCCCCATCGTGGTCTACCTGGGCAGCGATCAGGCGGCCAATATCAACGGCGAGGTGTTCGGCGCCGTCGGCGGCAGGCTCTCCCTCTACTCGCACCCCGTTGAGATGAGAATGATCTATAAGGACCCCCAGGAAGGGGTTTGGACCCTGGACGAGCTGGAGACACTTGTCCCGGCCTCTCTGGCCTCTGGCCTAGCCAACCCGGCCCCACCCCAGCCACCATCGGAGAAGAAGTAGGCGAAAGCGAGGCATTGGCAAGATGGGAGACAGACTTAAGGGCAAGAGTGCGATCGTCACCGGCGCCGGGCGGGGCATCGGCAGGGCCATCGCCATGGCCCTGGCCCAAGAGGGCGCCAGCGTGGTGGTCAACGATTTCGGGGTGAAGCGGGATGGCACCGACCCCGCCCCCGGCCCCGCCGACGAGGTGGTTCAGGAGATCAAGAGCCTGGGCGGAAAGGCTATCGCCAACTACGGAGATATCTCCAGCTGGCTTGACTCCGAGAACCTCATTAAAGCCTGCCTCGATAACTTCGGCAAGCTCGACATCCTGGTCAATGTGGCCGGCATCCTCAGGGACCGCATGATCTTCAACATGAGCGAGGATGAGTGGGATAGCGTCATCCGCGTACACCTCAAGGGAACCTTCAACTGCACCCGCCACGCCTGCGTCCTCATGAGGCAGCAAAGAGGCGGGCGCATAATCAACACCACCTCTGCGGCCTGGCTGGGAAACACGGGGCAGATAAACTACGTTGCCGCTAAGGCCGGGATAGTCAACATAACCAGGTCCGTGGCCCGGGAGATGGGGCGCTATGGAGTGACCTGTAACGCCATCGCCCCCGGGGCCGCCACCAGGATGACCTCCGACCCCACCGTGGCCGAAGCCACAAAGACGAAAGGCTACCGGCCTACGCAGGAAGGACCGGAACATGTAGCCCCTATCGTGGTCTACCTGTGCACGGACCAGGCGGCCAACATCAATGGCCTGGTGTTCGGCGCCGCCGGCGGCAAGCTCTCCGTGTACTCCGAGGAAACGGAACTCAAGAGCATCTATAAGGACCCGAGCAAAGGCCACTGGACCCAGGCTGAGCTGGAACTCCTGATGCCGGTCTCGCTGGCCCGTGAACTGGTCAACCCAGCCCCACCCCAACCACCTGCCGAGCCAAAGACCTGATGGCAAGATAGAGGGCAGCCTCAGCCACCACCCTGATCCGAAGCCCCCC
>JAUVWM010000105.1 GCA_030604105.1 Dehalococcoidaceae bacterium | reverse complement strand
CCCTCCATGACCCAGGCCTCAGCCAGCGAGCCTTGAAGCAGTGGCAGGGAGCCGGGTGGCGGCTGCTGCTCTATTGGGGCCTGGGGGGGGCGATGATATCCTCCTCGCCCAGAAGCTCTGAGAGGCGGGCTGCCTGCTGGGAAACGACGATGACCCGCTGCCTCTCCCGAAGCCTCTGCCGCGCCTCTTTTAAGAAGGCCGGTAGCCTTCCCCCGTAGCTGGGGGCAGGGGCGAAGGCCATGGAGTGTGAGAGTTTATCCCCCTCAGCCCGCCAGCGGCTCAGGAGCAGGCGCTTTTCCGTCTCCTCCAGCCGGGCCTTGAACTGGGGCCAGGTGAGGTAGGGCACGGGGAAATTGGGCGGCAGCTCCCCGCGCTGAGTCTGATCCCGGCGCCACCCCCTGGCCTGGCTGTCCAGCTCCTCAATGGCTGCCTGGACCTCGGCGGGCTCATCCAGGACGAGGAGGGCATCTGGGGGCAGGTAATCGAGGATGGTGCCGGTATTAAACAGAGGGGCATAGAACTCGAGGCCGGGGAACCACCCTCCCTGAAGCAGCATCGTCATCTCCCCCTCGATCCACTCCCTGGCCTCCGGGCTGCATTGGGCTAACCCCAGGCTATCTTGGATTTCCTGGAGCTTTGAGCCCTGTAGATCCGGGATCAAGACCTCGGTGGCGGGCACAATGGCTATTGAGGGTATCGGCTCCAGCGACCTCTGGCTTGCCGGGTCGAAGAGACGAAGGCTCTCTATCTGGTTGCCGAAGAACTCTATCCTGGCTGGCAGCTCACTGGCGGTAGGGTAGATGTCAATGATACCGCCGCGGCGGCTGACGGTTCCCGGTGCCTCGGTGGCGTTTTCCCTCTCATAGCCCATGCCCTGCCATCTGGCCATCAGTTGCCGGGGGTCAACATGCAGTCCCTTGCTCACCTGGTGGCAGGCAGCGGTGAAACGGGCCTGGGGAGTTGTCTTTCGGGCCACCGCCGACGCCGAGGCGACGATCAACGGGGGCGAGGCGACCTTCCCTGGCTTTTGGGTCAAGGCCCATAACGACCGTAACCGCTCCTGTACGGTGACGGAATCGGAGCTGAGCCGCTCATAGGGCAGGGCGTCGGGCTCGGGGAAGAGTTGCACCTGAGACCGATTGCCGCACCAGGCTAGAAGCTGGTCATACAGTTTTCTTGAGCCCTCGGGCTGGGCCGTCACCACCAGAAAAGGCAGCCTTAGCTCTTGATGAGAGGCGGCCACCAGGTAAGGCTTGGCGGCATCGAGCACTGCCAGCTGATGCCTGCCCCGCCGCCGTAGCTCCTCCATCAGCTGGCGGTAAGCGGGCATTTCATCTATGAGAGAGAGCAGGCATGGCAGGTTCACATGGTTCCCCCGGCCCAAACGCCTAAAAGGGCTAGCCGAGCCGACTAGCCCTGTGAGGATTGTAGCATACGTGGCATGGGCCGGCAAGCGACGGCCTATTGCCTTGTTCAGCTCAGAGCTAGTTGATATAATTAGGCTCATGAAGAGGGGAAAGATCGGGGGTGGGGTGGAGGGGGGAGCACACACACGCCTGGTGGTCAAGCTGGGCACCAATCTGCTGACCGCGGGCACCGATCGCCTTGACCTTGGGGTGATGGCCACCCTGGTGGAGCAGGTGGCCAGGTTACATCATCGAGGGCTGGAGCTGCTCATCGTCTCTTCGGGGGCGATAGCGGCCGGCAGGCATAAGCTGGGCCTCGCCATGAAGCGCCGGGACATCCCCTTCAAGCAGGTGCTGGCCTCGGTGGGGCAGAGCAGCCTCATGCATGCCTATGAGCAGTTCTTCGCCTGGCATGGCATCACCGTGGCCCAAGCCTTGCTCACCAAAGCCGACCTCTCCGACCGCGCCGGCTACCTCAACGCGCGCAACACGCTTTCGGCCCTGCTGGAGCTGGGGGTGGTATGTATTGTCAATGAAAACGATGTTGTTGCCATCGACGAGATCCAGGGGGCCAGGTTCGGCGATAACGATAATCTATCGGCCATGGTGGCCAATCTGGTCGATGCTGACCTGCTGCTCATCCTCAGCGATATCCCCGGCCTCTACTCCGCCGACCCCCATCGAGACCCGGGTGCCCGGCTCATTCGCCGCGTGGAGGGCATAGATGCCGAGGTTGAGCGGCTGGCGGGCAAGGTTGGCAGCCAGCGGGGGACGGGGGGGATGGTGACCAAGATCGAGGCCGCCAAGCTGGCTACCGCCTCGGGGGTGACGGTGGTCATCGCCGATGGACGGGAGCCCGATGTCCTCATCAGGCTGGCGGCCGGCGAGACTGTTGGCACCCTCTTCCCGCCAGCTATGGGCAAGATGGAGAGCCGCAAGCGCTGGATGCTCAGTGGGCTCTCCTCCAAGGGGAGGGTGGTGGTGGATGGGGGCGCGGTGAGCGCTCTCAAGAGGCAGAAGAGAAGCCTGCTGCCGACAGGTGTCACGGAGGTGGGGGGCGATTTCCACCGAGGTGACGCCATCGATATCGTTGATCCCCAGGGGAACCGCATCGGCTGCGGGATATCGAACTACGCCGCCGGTGACGTCGCCGTTATCAAGGGGGTCCGCTCGGATAGAATCGCCGCCCTTCTCGGCTACGAGTACGGGGCTGAGATAGTCCATAGAAATAACCTGGTGATGCTCTAGGAGGAGATATGCAGTCGGCAATGCCAGTGGAGGATATGGAAGCCAAGGGGCGAGCTGCTAAAGCGGCTGCCCACCGTCTGGCTTACCTTTCCACCGAGGTCAAGAATAGGGCCCTTATCGATATCGCCCAGGGGCTCCTCACCAGGCAGGAGGAGATCTTGGCGGCAAGCCGCCTGGATTGTGAGGAGGCTGAGGGGGTGGGGATGGATGCGGCCATGCTCGACCGGTTAAGGCTCACCTCCGGCCGCCTTGAAGCTATGTCCCAGGACGTGCGGGCAGTGGCTGCCCTTCCCGATCCTGTGGGCGAGACCTTTGACATGCGCACCCTGCCCAATGGCATGCTGCTGGGCAGAAGGCGGGTCCCTTTGGGCGTGATCGGGGCGATATATGAAAGCCGCCCCAATGTCACCATCGACATCTCTGTCCTGTGCCTCAAGTCGGGCAATGCGGTGATACTTCGCGGGGGCAAGGAGGCGCTGAGGTCCAATGGCGCTTTGGTCAAGGTGGTGCAGGATGCCGCTTACCGGGCCGGGGTGCCTGAGGGGGCGGTGCAGTTCATCGAGTCCACCGACCGGGCGCTGGTGGATCACATGCTCAAGATGAGGGGCACCATCGACCTGATCATCCCCCGTGGCGGGGAGGGGCTCATCAGGCTGGTTGTTGAGAACGCCGCCGTGCCTGTGATCACCGGGGGGGTTGGAGTGTGCCATACCTATATAGATCGCAGCGCAGATATGACGAAGGCAACCGATATCGCCTATAATGCCAAGGTGCAGCGGCCCACCGTGTGTAATGCCCTGGACAGCCTCCTGGTTCACGCTGAGATCGCCCCGCGCTACCTTCCTTTGATTGCCCAGGAGTGGGGCAAGGCCGGGGTGGAGATGCATTGCGATGAGCGTGCCCTCGATATCCTCAAGCCCGTCTCTTCCTTAAAGATTGTGCCCTGCTCGGAGCAGGACTGGGGGAAGGAGTTTCTGGCTCTGGTGGCCGCCATCAAGGTGGTGGATTCCCTGGACCAGGCGCTGGAGCACATCGAGCGCTATGGCTCGGGGCATTCTGAGGCCATTGTGACTGAGGACTACTCGGCGGCGATGAGGTTCCTGAACGAGGTGGATGCCGCTTGCGTCTATGTGAATGCCAGCACCCGCTTCACCGATGGCGGTCAGTTTGGGTTGGGGGCGGAGGTGGGCATCAGCACCCAGAAGCTGCATGCTCGCGGCCCCCTGGGAGTGAGGGAGCTCACCACCTATAAGTGGGTGGCCTGGGGAAGCGGGCAGGTACGCGGCTGAGCCTCACCTGGCCCGCAGTTTCTCAATGACGTCCCCCTGAATCTGGAAAAGCTGCCTGATGCCTCTCTCTGCCAGGGAGAGAAGGGAATCCACCGTCTGTTTGGAGAAGGGCTTGGTTTCGGCCGTGCCTTGAAGCTCGACGAATTGGCCCTCGTTGGTCATCACCACGTTGAAATCGACCTCAGCCTGGCAGTCCTCGTCGTAGCACAGGTCCAGCAGCTCCTCCCCCCTCAATATGCCCACGCTGGTGGCCGCCACCGCGCTCCTCACCGGCAGCGACGGGATGACGCCCATTCTCACCAGGGTTTGGAGGGCTTGAACCAGGGCGACGTAGGAGGCGGTAATGGCGGCTGTCCTGGTGCCCCCGTCGGCCTGGAGGACGTCGCAGTCTATGGTCAGGGTCCTCTCTCCCAGGCGGGAGAGGTCGGTTACCGCTCTGAGGGAGCGCCCGATGAGGCGCTGGATCTCGTGGCTTCTGCCCCCCACCCGCCCCAGGGTGGACTCGCGGGGGGTGCGGGTGACGGTGGAGCGGGGCAGCATGGCATACTCGGCGGTGATCCAGCCGGTGCCCTGTCCCCTGAGGAAGTTGGGCACCCTGTCCTCCACGCTGACCGTGCACAGCACTCTTGTCTGCCCCAGCTCTATCAGTGCCGAGCCCTCGGCGAAGCTCTGGAAGCCGGGCGTGATTTTAACCGGGCGCAGCTCATCGCTGGCGCGGCCATCTATCCTTGTCCTGGTCAAAATGCCACCTTTCGGGTCTGAACTGGGTCGGTCGATATTGTATCAGATTGGCATAGGTTGTTGCAATCGTTTGTGACCTCTGAGCGTATTGACAACATGCTCTTAGCAGAGGTATAAGCTATGGTAGATTCATTCGGTGGGGGGAAGTTAATGAGCACAACGAATATAAGACCGGTTAAATACATATTCCTCGATGTTGTGGCTTATACTAAACGAACCATCGAAGCACAATGCGATATCATCACGACACTGAATAAGATAGTGAAAGACACAGTTGATGAACTCAGTATAGGGGAGGGTTCGGTTATCTATATACCTACGGGAGACGGAATATGCATAGCTCTAGTAGATGCAACCTTACCATATGATATACACATAAGTATCGCAAAGGACATATTGAGTAGATTATGGATGCATAATCAGGTCGAAGAGGATAAGTCTCGCAAGTTTGAAGTTAGAATAGGTATAAACCAAAGTGATGACAACCTCGTTAAGGATATCAATGACAGAGAGAACGTGACTGGTGGTGGAATAAACAACGCTAGGCGCATTATGGACTTAGCTGATGGAAGCCAAATTCTTGTAAGTGGTGCAGTATATGACGTCCTGCATCTCCGTGAGAAATATCTCAATGCTTTCGGTAAATATGCGGCACCAGTGAAACATGGCCTTG
>JAUVWM010000053.1 GCA_030604105.1 Dehalococcoidaceae bacterium | reverse complement strand
CTCGACTACATTCAGTCTGTGGAAGAGCGAGGAAAAGCGACTCTCAAGCGCCTCCCTTATCCCCCCGAGGTTCTCTTCCGGAAGGCTCCACATCTCCCTCTTGAAATCGCCGAATGCCCTCTTTCGGGTCTTGTACAGGAATTGCTCCTCGGTCTCCCCCTGCTTTCTATCGCCGATGTAGCTGGCCAAAAGATGCCTGCGGATGCCACCCAGCAGCTCTCCGGGGAAATACGGGCTGTCATAGATGATGTTCTGGAATCCCGTGGCCAGATGTATCTCCACTGTGCCAACCTGCGGGAACCTATCGAATGCCTCGTCAGGGAGAGTGGAGGCCCCGTGCTGCACAGCACCACCCATGCCGTATTCCTCCCGCGCCACCCTGGAGAGCTCCTCCAGGGTCTTGAAATCAAGCCTGACACTGGCTATCGAGCCATCGGGCAGAACCACTCCACCATGTGTCGTCCCGGTCTGCACGCTGATCTTCGAGATACCCTTGAGGGCCGGGGGCAGCAGGCGGCGGTACCCCGCCATGAAGGCCCTGAGGTCCTCGACCGTGCTGTTTCTCTTCCCCACCTCCCCAATCTCCCCACCAACGGAGATGGTTATGCCTTCAGGCTCAAGGCCGCGTACAAGCTCGGTCATCTCCGCGGTGACCCGGCAGTTCCTTTCCTGCTGCTCCTCGAGGGCCTGCCTCTCCAAATCCACAAGGGTGGAGGCATCTATATCGATGTTCAAGAACCCGGCGCTCACCGACTCCCGGATCAGCCCCTTGATGGCTCCCAGCTCCTCCTCCGGGTCTGAGCCGAATCTGGCGCGGTTGACCTGAAAGTGGTCTCCCTGAAGGAAAACGGGGCCCTCGAATCCCTGCCTGATCGCAGCCGCCAGGACGCAGGCGGCATACTCACCCGGGCTCTGCCTCGTATAGCCTATCTCGGAGCGGGCGATCTCGAAGATAAAGGCACCAACCCTGTCTCTCAGAGCCGCCGCGAATACGGCCCTCGCCACCTCGTAAGTTATGCCACGGATATTTATGGCCGGGACGGTTATGCCGCCATACAGCCCTTTGCCCGCCGCCTCGTAGAGGCCCTGGATGCTGGCCGGAAAGATCCCCAGGGCAGAGGCTGATCCCCCAATGGCACGACGACACCTCTCCCTGACCCCGGCCTCAGGGGCAAAAACGGCATCCTTTACCAGGGCATCGATCTCGTCGGCCGGCAGGGACATGCAGACACCCCTCTCAGACTTAGCGCCGCTGACTCAGGATAGTGCGGCGTCCATTATATCGATCGACATCGTATAGCCTATCAACGTCCACTAGGCTCGGCCCGCCGGTGACCACTTTCAGGGGGACAGCGGTAATCTTGCCATTACTGTAACTTACCATCTTCCCAAAATCTTCCTTTACCACCAGGTCAACGGCAGCAATGCCAAAATACCTCCCCATTCTCCGATCATAAGCACAGGGAGCGCCACCACGCTGCAAATGACTCAGGACTATACTTCGTGAGTCCAGCTCGGTAGCTTTGTGAATCTCCGCCGCCAGAAACTCACCGATCCCACCGAGGGACTTGTGGCCAAAGCCATCCATATCCCCTCGCTCGACAACCTCGAAGCCCCCCGATGGCTTGGCTCCCTCCGCCACCACGATAATCTCATATCTGGCCCCTCCCCTTCTTCCCTCCTCAACCAGCTCATTCACCCTCTCAATCGAAAAATCATGCTCCGGGATAAGAATTATGAATGCTCCGCAAGACTCCCCCCCTTCCAAAGCCAGCCACCCTGCATTTCTGCCCATCGTCTCCACCACGAAGACCCTCTTGTGAGAGCCGGCAGTAGTTCTCAGTCTATCGACTTCCTCCGTGATAACGTTTTGAGCTGTCTCAAATCCCAGAGTGTAATCGGTTCCCGGAAGGTCCTTGTCAATTGTCTTGGGAATGCCAATAGCATTTACTCCTGCCTGCGACAGCTTGTAGGCTACCCCCAGAGTATCCTCACCGCCAATAGCTATCAACGCATCCAGACCAAACTTCTCCACGTTATCCAGCACCGTCTTTGACTGATCGTTCTGGGGATCGTAAGGATTTGTCCTCGAAGTGCCCAAGAAGGTCCCACCGTATCTATCCCAGGTCCTCACCATTTCGAGGTTGAGAGGCACAAGGTATCCGGTGATATCCATCGCCGCCGGCTCAGCCCGTATCAGCCCCCTCCAGCCGTCCCGGATTCCCAGGACCTCGTACTGGATACCCCTTTCCCACTGAAGGCGCTCGTCCAGCGCCGTTTTGACCACCCACTTCATGGCCGGGTTCAAGCCAGCACAGTCTCCGCCGCCGGTAAGAATGCCTATCCTGCTCTTCTTCGTAGGTTTCGCCATGGTTTGTGCCAGATTATAGGGTCAAGGCTTCCCGCTGTCAATGAGTGCCCGCAGCCAATTATGTCAACCGGTTTGCCCTTAGGCTCGACTTCCCTTGCGACCTCCTTTGAAATGCCCTAGATTCTCCTGCCCACCTCGGCCCCGGCGGCGAAGGCCTCAGCGGCGGTGGCGGGACTTTCAGCATCGCCGATAACATGAAGCTCGCTGACTTTGCCCCTGATCTCCTCAGCAAGCCTGCGGACGGGGCCACGCCCATGGCAAGGACTATGGTCTCGATCCCGTCTATGAGCTCTTCCTCTCCGCTACGCGTCACAACCACGCCACCGGCAGCGATCTCCTTTACGGTGGCCGCTGTCATAACCCTCACCCCCAGCTCAGCCAGGCGGTTGGCGAGCAGGAGCCTGCGTCCCATGACCGCATCGCTGGCCAGCTCCGGCAGCATCTCCACGACGATAACCTCCCTGCCATACTCGGCAAGAAACTCAGCCGTCTCACAGCCAACCATGCCGCCACCGGCAACGACGACCCTCTTTCCCGCAGCAGCTTTGCCCCGCAGCACATCCCAGGCGGTGACCACATTCTCCCTCCCCACCCCGGGGATATCCGGGACGAGAGGCGTCCCCCCGGTGGCCACCACGACCACATCCGGCCTCAGCCCCTCCACCAGGGAGGGCTCGACCCCCTGGCCCAGAATCACCTCTACGCCGGCCCTCTCAAGGGCCCTGGAGAAGTACTTGATGGCAGGGCCAATCTCCTGCTTTTGCGGCGGGATGGAGGCGATGCGGAACTGCCCCCCAAGCTCAGGCTCGGCCTCGTAAAGGGTTACCCGGTGACCCCTTAGGGCGGCCACGCGGGCGGCCTCCATCCCGGCCGGGCCCCCGCCCACCACCAGCACCCTCTTCGCCCTCGGCTCATGGGAGATGGCAAGTTCACGGTCCCTGCCCACCTCCGGGTTGACCACGCATTTGAGGCCGATGCCCATGACATCGCTCTGAATGCAGTGGTTGCAGGCGATGCACCACCTTATGTCCTCGAACTCGCCGGCGGCTGCCTTGTTGGGAAGCTCGGGGTCGGCGATGAGGCCCCGGCCAATGGCCACCAAGTCCGCCTTGCCCTGGGCAATCACCGACTCGGCAATTATGGGGTCATTTAGCCTGCCCGCCACGATGACGGGAACAGCTACCACCTGCTTGATGGCAGCGGCGGCAGGGACATTGAGACCCCTGGAAATACCCATGGGGGCAACTATACGGGTGAAGAGGTTGATATAGACCCCGGTAGATACGCTTATGCAGTCAACCCCGGCATCCACCAGCATGGGGGCTGTGGCCACCACCTCCCCCAGCTCCCGCCCTCCCGGGACATGCTCCTCGCCGCTTACGCGGAAAAGGATGGGGTAATCGGGGCCCACCTCGCCCCGCACCGCCTCGACCACCTCCACGGGGAAGCGCATCCGGCTCCTGGTGTCCCCGCCATACCTGTCGGTGCGCCGGTTGGCATAGGCCGACATGAACTGGGCCAGGAGGTAGCCATGGGCACCATGAAGCTCCACGGCATCGAATCCCGCCTCTTTGGCCCGGCGAGCACCCTGGGCAAAGGCATCCACCATCTCCTCGACCTCAGCGATGGTCATCACGTGGGGCATGTCCTGGCAAAGGGGACAGGGGCAGGGCACTGCCGAGGGGGCCCAGGGGGGCTTCTCCGGGGCCAGGGCCGGGAACTGCCTGCCCGGGTGGTGAAGCTGTATGGCGACCCTGGCCCCGGCGCCGTGAACGCGGTCCGCCAGCGCCCTTAACCCCGGGATGAACCTGTCGTCATGGATGCCTGTAAGCATCATCATGGCGCTGGAGGGGTGGACCTCCGCTACCTCCACCACCACCAGGCCGACACCTCCCTCAGCTCGCGCCTCGTAGTAATCCATCTGCCGTTCGCCGATGGTGCTGTCCGAATTGGCGAGCAGGGTGCCCATGGGAGGCATGACGATCCGGTTCTTCAGCTCCATGCCCTTGATGGCGATGGGGCTGAACAGGTGCTCCAACCTGGTTTGTTCCTCCATTTTGATCCTCTCCCTTTATTATGCCTGTCGGCCTATCGACCGCTGTGGCTATGTTAGGGCCTCGGCTCGCCGGCCGTCAAGGGCGGAGGCGACGATTGGGCGGCCCGACCTCAAGAGCAGAGTTGACCACAGACCGCCCCGAGCGAAGGCATTGCCGTGAGCATATCTTCCGACGGGGAGCTTCTTGGCAGCCGGCGCTACCGCTGGCAACCCTGGGATGAAGCTCCGGTGACGAGGGAGCGCCAAAAATCTTCCCTGGAAATATTCGCAGAGGGGCTGAAATCTATCCCGGCGGCGAGATAGCCTGCTAAGGCTGTAGGGGCGGGCTCCTGCGGAATGCCTCGACAATATCGTCCGTCCTCGCCAACGCTCTGCCTATCCCGTAGTCCTGCCTGAGCCTCAGCGGCACGCAGCAGCAGCGACAGCAGTTGCATATGGCGTAGAACTCCTCCCGGCACCTGATAAGGGTGTGCAGCAGGCGCCTCTCATGGCAATCCCGGAGGATATCTTTCGCTTCTTGCTTGGAGATCTCCCTGTAGTCCCCCGGCCTCCCCTCGGTGAAGACGTTGGTGCCCAGCCCCACCATTATCTCCACGTCTATCGGGTTATCGCAGCCCTTGAACACCTTCCGACAGCAGCAGGGCCCCACAGATAGCTTGCGCGAGGCATCTATCACCTGACCAGCCTCCTCCAGGGTGAGTACATAGGAGCTATGTGAGTTCTTCCCGTACGCCTGTGCCACCGCCCGCACCACCTTGCCCAGCAGAGGCAGGCGCGTCCATTTCGCCTGAAAGATGTAGTACCTCAGGAATATCTCACGGTACCTGCTGTAAAGCCTCAGCGTGTGGTGCATCGACCGACTCTCCAGATCCGCCGGGCCGGGCTCAGAAAGCCCAGAGCCTGACCTTCATCAGCGGCTTGATGTTTACCGGGATGATGCCCAGCATCCCCTCAGACCCCAGCGGTCGAGATACCTCTATCCTCTCTCCCCCCACCTCCCCCCAGGCATGCAGCACGGGAAGGGTGAGCCTTCGAGCCGAAGGGGGTATCCTCGCTGAGACTGAGCCAAGGCACAATACCACCTTGGCGTCAATCCCAAGCCTCCGGCACCGCCTGGCAAAACGAATGGATTTGATGAGGCAATCGTTCGAAAGCAGCCGATATGGCTCCTGCCTCAATCTCTCGGCTATTTCCTCCGCCTTCACCTCTGGCGGTTGCCCACCATCCTTCACGCCCTCTCCCGTTTTACCATGATAGCTGTCCCCGGCGCTACCCCTTTGAGCACCCTGGGGTCGCCCTTGATCTTGGCCACCAGGTTTACCGGGCTGGCAGGTCTGATCTCACCCGCCTTGCTTATGGGGGTCGGCCCGAAGAAGAGGCAAAGGGCCTTGCCTTGGGGCCAGTAGGCGATGTCTCCAGCCTCGACTATCTCCCTGGGGTCTTCCAGACCCATATCCAGCGGGATGGTGAAGTAGAGCTCATCCCCCCAGCTCATCACCGTGCCGGTGACCGGGAGCATATCCCAGACCCCAACGGCTGTTCCGGTGTCGTTGAGGCAGGCCTCCACCTCGACCGAGCCGGCGACGAGCTTTATCCACCTTTCGCTCCGGTTGCCCATAATAGTCCAGCGCCTGTGCCGATTATCGGCCCCTTGGGCCCGGCCGTCAAGTCTCCCAGGCTGCCCTCACGGCCTGCCCACAAGCCGCCGGCAATAGCGCCCCAGGCCGGCAGCCAGCACCAGTGCTATCCACCCCGCCGTCCTCGGCCCGGCCAGGCTTCTGCCCCGGCCAAATGCCGGGGAGCAGTGCCGGGAGAGGGCTGCCAGCATCCGGCGGGGGTGGCCCACCATCAGGCTGTGGGCCAGGGCCATGGTCTCGATCCTCAGCTTTCTTCCCTTCGCCGGGGAGATCAGGGCCTCCTCGCTCAGCAAGAGGTCGAGCAGCCACCAGCGCAGCGCGCCCGGCTTCATCGTCCGCAGCCAGGAGGTGGGGACCGGCGCCCCAAGGAGGTCCCGGGCCCGCCTCAGACAGCAGTACAGGGCGGGCTCTATCTGCCAGGACCGGGCTGAGTGCGCGAGGTAGTCCCAGTCCAGGGACGCCTCATGTCTCTTGAGCAGCTCCGCGATGTCACACAGGAATTTGAGATGGCCGGCATCGTGCTTGGAGAGATGGTAGGCCAGATACAGGAGGTTGTCCTCCGGCGACAGGGTCAGGGTGGAAACCCCGTCGAGCACCAGGGGCTGGGCCCGACGCCATATCTCCTGGTTGGAGAAAGCCACCACCTTCTCGTCTCCCAAAGCCCAGTGAAGCTCCAGGGGCAGAGTAAAGCCTCCCCTTTTGATATACGGCACCCCGTGAAAGGGGTGGCTGCCAGAAGCCTCCTCAGGTTCAGTAGCTTCGTAGCCCATCTGGGCCAGGCAGCCCCTGGCCATAGATAGGTCCTGGGGGCGCACCAGAATGTCAATGTCCGATGTGGGGCGAAGGCCGAGATGGCCATACAGGGCCTCAGCCAGGACGGTGCCCTTCAGGGGAATGGCCTCGATCCCCCGCTGGCTGAAAGCGGACAGGACCTTATGTGCCTCGGCGGAGAGGATCACGTTTGTGTACAGCGTCTGGCTGCTGACCCGCTTCAGCCGATCCCGGAAAGGCTGGGGAACCCGGTCGGAGAAGTCATCGGCCAGCAGGCTGTTGGCGAGCAAGGGGACTACTCCATGGAAGGTGGCCAGGTCCAGCAGATACTCCCAGTCGATGGGCCCGGTGAGCAACTGGCAGACTCGCTCCCTGGCCCCGGGGGGAACCTGGACGGTGGTGCACAGCAGAAGCATCTCCCGGGCTGCTCTGCGCCCGGCTGCGGACGGCGTGCCTCGCCTGGCCTCCTGGCTCAGGCTCTCGTTATATATGTGCACCATGATCGTAAATCCATAACGGCTCTGGGCTATGCGGGCCGATCACCTCAGTATTGGGCCAGGCTCCCGTCCATCTTGGCCCGCTTCAAGGCCTGGCGGGAGAGGAGCAGGGTCAGGGGCGTCAGGACGAGGGTGAATCCCAGCAGGGCCAGGATGTCGGAGCGAACCTCATACAGGGATGCGCCCTGGAGCATGGCCAGCCTCATGCCGTCGAGAGCATAGGTCAGGGGCAGGAAATTGGACAGCGGCTCCAGCCAGTCGGGCAGGACCGAGATGGGATAGTATACCCCGGCCAACAGGGTGGAGACGCCGCCGAATGCCCAGGCGATCGGGTCCCCCTTCTTCAGCCACAGGATAAAGGCGGCAGACAGGATGCCCAGGCCGCTGAAGCTGGCTATGGACAGCACCAATATCACCAGGGCGGTGAGCAGGTTGGCCTGGCCCAGGCTGACACCGAAGACCAGGGTTCCCACCAGAAGATAGACGGCAACCCGCAGCGTGGTGAATAGATAGGACCATATGGACGATGACAGAAGAATGGTGCTAAAGCGCGTCGGGCTGAGGAGCATGATCTCCAGGGTGCCCATCATCTGGCCCTCACGGATGCTCTGGGAAAAGCTGGATAGGGCCAGGGTCATGTAGCCGGAGAAAGCGAGGCCGAGGAGAACGAAGGCGAAGTAGTCACCCCCATACTCCTCCAGCTGAGAGGCCACAGCGTCGCCGAAAAGCTGGGAGAGGAAGTAGAAAGTGGCCACGCTGAAGAAGATGCCCAGAAATTGCAGGACAAAGGAAGCGCGGTAACTCAGGGCAAGCGAGAGATCACGCTTGAGAAAGGCCCAGGCCACAGCCATGTCTAAGCTCCTCGTCAGCAGTCCCGGCCCGAAGGGCCTGAACAAATATCTCCTCCAGCGCCAGCTCCCTGAGGCGGCAGTTGCGGATCTGGCCGCCACTGTGCACTATGATCCGTAATACCTCAGGCAGCACCGCCGGCCGATTCAACAGCTCCAGCTCCAGGCTCAAGACGCCGTTCTGCTGGCCCGTTCGGCGGCAGCCCATGACCCCCTCGGCCAGGCTGAGCAGCCCTTCAATGTCCTGGGGAAAGTCGCTCACCTCGAGCTCGCATAGCTCATGCCTCTGGAACAGGGAGCGGAGCTCCTGAACCGAGCCCAAGGCGATAACGCGACCGTGATCCATGATGGCCAGGCGGTCGCAGAGCTGCTCGGCCTCGTCCATGTTATGGGTGGCCAGCACCACCGTTGTCCCGGCTCCGGCGACCTCGTCCTTGAGGAACTGACGTATCGCCTGGGCACTCAGCGGATCCAAGCTCCTGGTGGGCTCATCCACGAAAAGGAGCTTGGGGCGGCTGAGCAGCCCCCGGGCAATGGCCAGCTTCTGGCGCATCCCCGTGGAGTAGTTCTGGAATCTGATATCATCTTCCGCAGTCAAACCCACCAGAGCCAACACCTCGTCGATGCGCTCCTCCATCTCCGGCCGCGGCATGTGGTACAGGCAGGCATAAAATCCCAGGTTCTCGCGGCCGGTGAGACGCCAGAAGAAGCTCCTCTCCTCGGCGCTGACCAGCCCTACCAGCTCCTTGACCGCCTGCTCCTCACCCCGCACGTCATGCCCGAAAACCTGGGCACTGCCCGAGGTGGGCAGGACGAGGCTGCACAGCAGCTTGATCAGCGTGGTCTTACCGGCCCCGTTGGGCCCCAGCAGGCCGAAGAGCTCCCCCTCCTCGATATCCAGGCTGGCACCGTCCACCGCGGTGACCCATTGCCTGTGCCTGAAGGGCAGCAGGTCACGGTAGCCCGTGGAGCGGGGGAAACGCTTGGTCAGGTCGGTTGTCTTGATGGCTATCACTGCTCTATCTCACAGGCCAGCTGGCCCCCCCAACGGCCTCAGCCAGGCCGCCTCCCGATAAGCTTGTGTTTCGCCCGACGAAGAGCGTCCTCCAGGCACAGCCGCCAGCCCAGGAGCTTGCTGCTCATGGCATACCACGGGGTATCGAGCGATATCTCCCGTCCCCCTCTCTCAATGACACAAGCCTTCCCGATCAGGTCCTGAGCCGGG
>JAUVWM010000092.1 GCA_030604105.1 Dehalococcoidaceae bacterium | reverse complement strand
GAGGTCGCCGTCAATGCGCAGTACAGGGGAGCCGGGAACGACAAGATGAAGGTCAGATGCCCTCCTCTCCACCACAAGCCGAAGGAGTTGCTCCATATCCATTTATCTGCACCTCAGTCAAAAGTTACCTATCGATTACCATGCTGAAGGTTACCAAGCTAGATCCGGTGCCATTCCCCCCGCCAGACAAGGAAGCGATGTGCACCGCGGAGAATGCGTCCCTTTGCTCGAGGGCAGCGATATAGTCGATGGCAGCCGAGCGGCTATCAGCATCGCCATCCAAGCTGATCCGGCCCTCCCTGTCAGTGATCGATGTCAGTCGCACTCCAGGGGGGAGCGCGCCAAGAACGAGCTCCAGGCTGTCCGTGAAGCTCTCTGTGCCGAGGACAGCCTCGCGCTCTCCCTGGAGGCTGTTTGCCTCTGTCTCCGTGTCATTGATGGTGGCAACGGCCTGGCGCATCTCGTGGAGTTGCTGGTTGACGCTGTCCAGCTCGGCCTGGATGTCGGCGCTCTCCGCTTCGCTGTCAAGCCTCATCTGGTATGTAAGGAGCAGGAGAGCTACGAGGAGCATGGCTATAACCGGATAAAGTATGCGAGTTAGCGATAGCGGTCGTGGCCTATACTCAGGTGGAAGCAGGTTAAGCTCAACAAGCGGAAGCCGGGCAGCTCCAGCGGTTGTTTTTGGCGAGGCCCCTCTAAGAGCCAGGCCGATATTGACAGCATATTGCGCGACGGGCAGATCGGGGGGGCATTCAAGGGGAGGGGCTAACGCCTCAATCGGGTTATCTATTGCAGCTTTGGCGAGTTCGCAAACCCCAGCATCATTTGCCAGCAGCCCGGTAAGGAAAGCCGGTGTCGTCGAGCCAAGAGCCTGCTCCGGGTGGCTGCTGTTGTAGAACGATACGGTTCGAGAGATCTCGTCTGCCAGCTGCCAGATCCTGTCCTCCAGGGCCATCCCCTCGCCCCTCGAAATAACAGTTCGCATAATTGCGGGGATGCCACCGGCCACCACGACCAAATCGAAGCTCTCAGGCTCCAGATCGATGATCAGCGCTTCTTCGCGATTCACTGCTCTGGCCAGCGCCAGGGGCTTGAGCTCCACAGCACAAGGCTTTATGCTGGCCCGGGCTAACGTTCCGACCTCGGCATCGAGCAGGCTTCGCGGCACGCCGAGGACGAAAAACTGACGTTCCAAGTCTGTGGCACCTAGGAGCTGCCAAGAGAGATATAGCTCTTCCAGAGGGACGGGCATTTCCCTCCCCGACTCATTCTTGATGGCCTCCTCCAGCAAGGCCGACTTTATCTTGGGCAGACTGAGTATCCGGGGGATGGAGCGCAGACCAGTCAGGCCGGCTATCACCCTGCTCTTGGGCAGCTTCTTTTCCAGAAACAGAGTGTTGATGGCCGCGCTCACCTCTGCCGGGTCAGCGATAAAGCCGTCTTTAACGAGCCCGGGTGCCAGGGGCAGGCTACCCCAGTCCCTGACCCGTTTTCCCTCTGCTACGAGGAACCTCAGGCTATCCGCTTCGATATTCAGAGTGACAATGCCTTTGGAGAACAGGGGACACCTCCAAGCCAGGAGAGGGCTTTTCAACGCCGTGCCCAGACAGAGAGGTCTAAGCTGGCAGCGGGCGATTCCCCGATCCCGACAATACTGATTTCATCTATAGCAACTGCCTTGAGCGCTCCATCTTGCAGCCTGTTCACAAACGCCTGTACCTGAGGAAGGCTGCCCGCCACCTGCAGGTGAACGGACAGGGCAGAATAAGTATGATTGCCGATCGCCTCGTCTCTGGCGGACTGGGTCTTTATATCGACAACCGTGACCTGGCTCTCCTGGGCCAATTGAAGGAGGCTGTTAAGAGTGGCAGCGCCGCTGAGTCTGTCGGCAAAGTATGCTTGCTCAGCTGAAAGTTTTGCCTCTGCGGCTGCCAGCCGCTCCTCCAGGCTGACGGCGCCGTATTCCCGGAGCGACTCCCTGGCAGCGGATAGCTGGGAAGCCAGCGATTCCCGTTCACGCTGCTGCGGAAGATAGGTCACTCCAACCAGGGCAGTGGCCAGCAAGGCGGCAATAACGACGATTAAGGCCGAGGCGGGGAGCTTGGTTCTCATCGCGTTGCCCCCCTCGTCAAAGAGGCAATATTCGGGAAATAGATTTCAATCATGCCTATTGCCTTTCCATCTGCCAGGAGCGAATGGAGACATTACCCTCCTGTATGACTACGTCGGCGCGGGTCATCTCGTTGCCGGCGCTGGAGACGATCTCATAGGCTATGGCACCGGCTATCCTCAAGTCATCGACATAGAAATAGTCGTTCTTGTTGTTCATCCCCGAGTCGAAGGCGATCCAGAACTCGCTGGACATGGTGTATGGCGACAGGTCGATATCAACGAAATGATAAGCGTCGTCGCTATCGGCGCTGGTCCAGGTCTTGACAGCGGTCCAGCTGATAGCATCCGGGCTCACCAGGCACTCCATATAGTCGCCAGCCTCGAAAGCACTGACCTTGGCCTGGAACTGGAGGCGGAGGCCGGACTGACCGGAGAGGTCCCCGGCCCGCTTGACATAGCTGTTGTCTTTCGTCATCTCCATGTGATAGCTTTCCCCGTACGGGGCTCCGTCAGTCGTGACGGAAGCAGAGCCCTCTTTATACCAGTCGTAAAGCCAGCCTGAGCCTCCTGACCAATCGCCGCTTTCAAAGTCATCGCTGGGAAGTCCCAGGGCGGCGCCCGGGAGCACCCTTGCGACCATCAAGTCGTCGATGAAAAACACGCCCGTTCCCGACATATCAGCCTCAAAGGCAATCCAGAACTGGCTGGAAAGCGCGTACGACGATAGATCGATGTCGTAGAAGTGATAGGCGTTGTCGTCATCCCCATTTACCCAGGTCTTGACAGTCGTCCAGTCACTTCCATTGGAACTGACCAGGCATCGCGCCTCCTCGCCGCTTTCAAAGGAACTGGCCTTGGCCCGGAATTGGAGACTGGCACCGGGCTGGCGAGAGAGATCGATGGCCCGCTTTACATAACCAGTATTGCTCCTCAGCCGCAGGTGGCGGCTTCCCTGGTAAGGGCTCCCGCCGCTTACGATGCTGGCATCGCCCTGGTGGTACCAATCATTGAGCCAGCCGCTGCCCCCGGACCAGCCTCCGCTCTCAAGATCATCGGTGGCCAGCTGCACCTTGTCTCTGGTTACGGAGACAGTCGGCGCCACCCCGTTAACCGACTGGCTGAGGGAATAGCTGGCGGTGTCTCCCGGGGCAGTCAACTGCAAGGCAAGAGTCCCGTTAGTCAGGTTCCAGATTGCGTCCTCGACCCCAGCATCGGAGGAATACTGCTCTGCTATTGAACCGCTGTAGTTTCGGGCAGCGATACTGTGGACGCTCACGCTGCGCAGGAAGGGGGTTACCAGGAGGGAGCCTATGGCTAAGGCGACCAACGCTAGCGGCAGGGCCTGTCCCTTTTCATCTTTCATTGTTCTTCCTCAGCGGCACTCAGCCCGTTGGCCGGGGGCAGATCTTGTATGTCGTCTGTTTGCTCACTCCCCAGCGGCCGTCGGGTGAAGAGGTCACAGTGGCGGTGACGACCCCTTGGGAGATTGAGAACCCGACGCTTGATATATGTCGAGCCACAACTGTTATAGTGTCGTTGTGGTCTCGCTGAAGGCCGGTGCCCGAGAGAGAGTATGTGGCGGTATGAGATTGGCCCCCGTCGCTCCAGCTCAGGCTCATACTGCCAGCAGGCTGAGCCCCCTCGACAAGGCTGGTCGTCTGCGCCCTCTTTGCGTCCAGGGTGATCCAGTACCCCGCATTCTGCACGTCATGCAGGGCCCTGAATCGATCGTTGCCCCGCTCGGTGACCTGCATGAGCTGAAAAATGGCCGACCCCAGCACGCCGACAAGCATGGCGGCGATGCCAGCAGCCATGAGGAGTTCAACCAGCATTATTCCTCTTTGGTCAGCGCCCATGTTCATCGCTTCATCTTGAAACCTTCCATTATCTGCACGATGTCGCTCTTGTAGCTGACGGTTACCGTGACCCTCTGTATGTCGGCATCGCGCCCGCTGATGGACGAGGCCTGGGCCGAGATAGAGTAGTCAGCCGGCAACGGGGTTATGGTGGCATACGAGGCGGGGGCAGGGCTATAGGCTTGCCCCTTGGTATACTCCAGTTGGGCTCGGGCCAGGTTCTCCGCCGTGACCCGTCTATCGGTCCTGTGAACGGCGAGCGAACCTGTGGAAAGGGTTGCCAGGAGGGCGGTAAGCGCGATTCCCACGATCGCTGCCGCGATCAGAGATTCGACCAAGGTGGCACCCCTCTCGTGTAAAAAGGTGATCCTCGTCTTCGACATGCGCTGCATCGCGTTTTGCCGCGTCCTTTCCTGCTTCGAGCCTCTCCTTACCCTATAGACCCCATGATGGAGTAGATCGGCATGATTATTGAGACCGCGATGAAACCGACGATCAGGCCAAGCACCACAAGCAAAGAGGGCTCCAGCATCGACAGAAGCGAGTTGACCCTTTCATCGACCTCTTGCTCGTGCGAGTCGGCAATGGCCGTCAGGTCTGCGCTCAGGGTGCCCGCCTGCTCGCCCACCTTCACCATCTGCACCAGAAGTGGCGGGAATAGCTCGTTTGCAGCCAGGGGACGAAATAGCCCCTGCCCCTTCAGTATTTCCATTCGGACATCTTCAATGGCGTCACGTACAACCCGGTTCCGGGAGGTTTGGGCGGCCATGTCCATTATCTCAGGCATCGGCACCCCTGCTGCCAGCAGCATCGACGTGGTGCGGCTGAAGTGGGACATTTCGCGCAGGGCGATGATTGGGCCAACCACCGGGATCTTCAGCAGCAGCCTGTCGAGCCCCTGGCGGCCAGCGGGCGTTCTCACATACCAGACGGCCAGGGCCGCAGTACCGATTATGGCTGCTGCCAGATAAAACTTATAGGCATCGACGAAGCCCACGATGCCGATAAGAAGCTTTGTCACCAGAGGTAACTCCGCCTCGAATTCGTCGAACAGGTCCATAAGAGGGGGCAAGGTGAAGGTGACCAGGATGGCGATCGCTCCGCTGGCCACGAGCAGGATGAAAGCGGGGTAAATCATGGCCCTGCTTACCCTCTTGAGCGCCGCCTTTTCCCTTTCCATGTAGCTGGCTATCTGCCTCAAGACCACTTCCAGATTTCCGGTCTGTTCGCTCACCTTGACCATTCGACTGTAGATCGGGGGAAAGGCCTGGGGATGCCTGCCGATTGCCTCGGCGAGGGAGCTGCCCTGTTGAAGGTCCTGGAGCATGGCCGTGACAATCTCTTTGAAGGCGATGTTACGAACCTGATCCCTGAGCAGCTGGAGGGCGCTGAGGGTGGTGGTGCCCCTTTCGACCAGGGTAGCTAGCTGCCGTGAGAAGGCGATCACATGGTGAGCCTTAACCCCAAAAAGGGCCGGCATCGACCGGCGAATACTCAGCCCTGGCCTGGCGGCCCTCAGGCTAAGGAGCTTGTAGCCCGAGCGCCGAAGGGCCTCTCTTGCCAGGCCCTCGGTGGCAACATCGATTGTGCCTTCCACCACTGTCCTGTCTGCCCTGTAGGCTAGGTACTTGTAAGCCATGGTCTCTACTTCATCATGAATCGGTATCTTCGCTTAGCCGATAGAGAAGACGTTGCGCAGCACCTCGTGTGGAGTGGTGATCCCCTCTTTCACCTTCAGCATTCCATCGCGTCTCAGGGCTACCATCCCCTCCCGCAGCGCTTGTGCCTTGATGTCACCGGCACCGGCACCTCTCAGCAACAAACGCCTGCTCTCTTCGCTCAAAACTAGAACCTCAAAGACCCCCGTCCTCCCGAGGTAACCGGTGTTGGCGCACAGATTGCAGCCAGCTCCGTGGCAAAAGTTCGCTTGTTCCTGGCCCATTTCATCGTCGTAGGCGGCCCGCTCTTCTAGGGGGGGCTGATAGGGCTCACGGCAGTGGTGGCAGATCCGGCGAACCATCCGTTGGGCAACAGTTCCCACCAGTGCTGAGGAAATAAGATATGGCTCGACGCCCAGGTCCATCAGTCTGAACGGTGCGCTGACAGCATCGTTGGCGTGGATGGAGGAGAGCACCAGATGGCCGGTAAGGGCAGCTTGAACCGCCGTT
>JAUVWM010000081.1 GCA_030604105.1 Dehalococcoidaceae bacterium | reverse complement strand
GAGGTCGCCGTCAATGCGCAGTACAGGGGAGCCGGGAACGACAAGATGAAGGTCAGATGCCCTCCTCTCCACCACAAGCCGAAGGAGTTGCTCCATATCCATTTATCTGCACCTCAGTCAAAAGTTATACAGCTTGCTCATCTCCAGGCCGAGTCGACCGAAACGGCGCACCTCAGGCCCGGAGCTCTATTTTTCCAGGCCGACGTTGAACTCCACCTTGCCTGGATTGGCCTCGTCAGACCTTTCGCTCAGCGAGGAGATGCGGACAGCAGAGAAGGCCCCCATTTGCTCCAACATGGTGGCGAAGCTGATGACCGTCGAGGTGCTGTCAGCCTCGCCCTCCAGGCTGATGTACCCACCGGTCTGTGCGATGGATGTCACCTGAATCGCCGAGCCAAGAGCATCTACAACCGGCTGTAAGCTATCGCTGAATTCACCCCTGCTGCCAAAGATGGAGAGATGCTCCTGCTGAAGCCCTTCCGCAGATGTCAGCCTCTCAGTGATGCCGTCTATGCTGAGTCGCACTTGCTGGAGCTCCTGGTTGAGGCCGCCAAGCTCCTCCTCCAGGTCGCCTGTCTTAGTGTCACCCATGGTTTTCAACTGGCATATGGGAAATAGCAGAGCAATGAGAACTATGCCAGCTATGACCAACGAGGCGGTCTCTATTGCTGGCAACCGGCTGGCGCGATACTTATGAGGGAGTATGTTGACATCGATGGCCCGAAAGCCAGCCGCACCTTTTTTCCTGAAAACTGCCCCCGATCGCAGGCCTTTGAGGGCAAGGCCGATGTTGACCGCGTACTGGGAAACGGGAAAATCGGGGGGGCATTTGAGTCGCGATACCAGCTGCTCAACGGGATATTGGATGCTGGATTGCAGCAGGTCGCGGAGCTCGGGATCGCTCGATAGTTCTCCGGTGACAAAGACTGGAGTGGCCGGGTCAAGAGGCTCGTCCAGATGAGCGCTGTTGTAGAATTCCACCGTTCTGGCAAGCTCATCGGTAAGCTGCCGAATCCTGTCCTCGGGCGTGACCTCCTCTTGTTTCAGAGTAAGCGTCCGCATCATCACCGGGATGCCGTTGACCACCAAGATGACGTCGGATGTCTCGGGCTCCAAATCGATGATCAGCGCCTGACTTTGACCAACCGCCGTGGCCAGGGCCAAAGGCTTGAGGTCCATCACATAAGGCTTTATTCTAGACTGGTGTAAGGCCTGAACCAGGGCATCCAGAAGGTTTCGTGGCACACCCAGGACGAAGATCTGCCTCTCGTTTTCCTTAATGCCCAGGCTTTGCCACGAGAGATAGAGTTCGTCCAAGGAGACCGGCATCTCCCTCTTCGATTCCCTGTGAACAGCCTCCTCAAGCAAAGGGGCTTTCGTCCCGGGAAGGGACAGGACGCGAGGCACGGAGCGCAGCCCGCTCAGGCTGGCGATGACCTTCCTTTTGGGCACCTCACTCAATGCAAAGAGGCTGTTGATGCTTGAGCTCAGCGCCGCCGTGTCGCCGACGAGGCCATCCTTAACCAAACCCGGTGCCAGGGGCAGGCTCGCCCATCCTTCAACGCACCTCCCCTTTGTTATCAGGGCTCTTATGGAGCTCGCTTCGATGTCTAGGGTGACGATCCTGGGAGAAAACACTTTCCCCTCCTAATATTTAGATGCCAGAATAGCGCTTGGCGCCGCCCACCCCTGGGCCAAGCGTTGCCTCTTGTGGTGCCCCCTCCACGTCGGGCGGGCGAGTATAGATCACGAACTGCAAATCGAGGGCAAAAGAGTCCTTGCCCTGGGCAATTTTCACACTCTTCACCACAAGCGTATCGAACGTCTCTTTTTCCAATCTGTCCAGAAAAGCCATAAGTTGGGAGAAGTCCCCCTCGGCTCGCAGGTAGAAGGGTAGAATAGTGAAGGTATGCTCGCCCACCTGGCTGTCTGAAGCAAGTTGTGAGCGCGTGTTCACGATCTTGACTTGGCTTGCCTGACCTAGCTCGAGGACGGCGTCCAGGATCGGAGTGCTGCTCAGGTCGCTGGTGAAGAGAGCCAGTTCAGCCTCCAGCTCCGCCTCGACGGCTGTCAGTTGCAGTTCCAGGCTGCTGCGACGAGCCTCGCTCTCGCTGAGCAGACTCTCAGCCACCTTGATATCAGACTTCACTGCCTTTTGGTCTCCCCTCTGATTGACGTAGATCACAGTAAAGATGAGGTAGGCTATAACAAGAATGACGAAAAAAACTACGGCTAGCTCAGAGCGCTTGATCTTCATTTCATCCCATCTTGCCCATGACCGAGTACATGGGCATAATCACCGAGATCACGATGAAGCCCACAACCACTCCCATGAACAACATCAAGGCAGGCTCCATCATAGATACCAGCTTACTAATCTTTTCATCGACCTCGTATTCATATGAGTCAGCCAGGGCCGCCAGGTTGGCATCAAGAGTGCCGGTTTCCTCGCCCACCGCCACCGTCTGCACCAGAAGCCGGGGGAACACCTGATTCTGAGCCATGGGCTGTGACAGGCCCTGCCCTTGAAGCATCTTGGTGCGCACATCCTCCAGGGCTTCAGCGACAGCCGTGTTCTTTGTGGTTTGAAGGATGATATCCATTATTTCAGGCATAGGCAATGCCGCATGCACCAGCATGGCCATGGTTCGGCAGAAGTGGGAGATCTCGCGCAGGAGGCTGACCGAGCCCATGAGCGGCATCTTCAGCAGCAGCCTGTCGAGATTGCGGCGGCCTGCAGGCTGTTTCACGCCCCAGCTAGCGGCACCGGCGATAGCAAGTACGACGGCCAAGAGGTGAAGTTTATAGCTGGCGAAGCCGTTGCTGATGGCGATGAGAAGCTTCGTTGTCACCGGCAAGTCGGCACCGAACTCGTCAAACATATCAACCATTGAAGGCAAGGCGAAGGTGAGCATAAGGGTGACCACGCCCAAAGCCAGGAGCAAGACCACGGACGGATAGATCATTGCCTTGCTCACCTTCTTGACCAGCGTCCTTTCCTTCTCCAAATAGGTGGCAGCCTGTCTCAGGACCACCTCCAGATTTCCTGTTTGCTCACCTACGCCCAGCATGCGGCGGTATACCTGGGGAAAGGCATCGGGGTGCCTTTCGATCGCCTGGGAAAAGGAGCTGCCCGACCTAACGTCCTCTATTATTGCCGCGATAACCCCCCTGAGCGCAGTATTTGCCACCTGCTCCTGCAGCAGCTGCAATGCGGTTGGAATAGTGGTACCGGTTTGAATCAATGTGGCCATCTGGCGGGAAAAGAAGATGACATCGCCTACCTTGACCCCGAAAAGAGATGGCATCAGGCGCTGCATTGTCACCCGCGTGCCGACGGATTGCAGGCTCAGAAGCCGATAACCCGCCCGCTGGATGGCCTGCTCCGCCACGCTCTCAGAGGTGACGTCGATCGTACCTGTTATCAATTTCTTATCGCTGTTATAAGCTACATACTTGTAAGCCATGTGCTACTCCGGCAAATAGAGTGGCAAGAGACTGTAAGTCTCAGGCCCCTAGCTAAGGGAGAAGACATTTCGTATCACCTCATGCGGGGTGGTGATGCCCTCTTTAACCTTCATCATGCCATCCCGCTTCATTGACACCATGCCCTCCTTCAGCGCCTGTTCCCTGATCTCGTCCGTGCCGGCACCCGCCAGCGACATGCGCCTTACTTCCTCGCTCATAACCATGATCTCGAAGACCCCTGTCCGCGACCAGTAGCCAGTGTAGGCGCAGAAATTGCATCCCGCCCCATGGTAGAAACTCGTCTCTCCTTCCCCCATCTCCTGATCATAGGCAATTCGCTCTTCCAGCGACGGCTGGTAGGAAGTGCGGCACTGGGTGCAGATGCGGCGCACCATGCGCTGCGCCACAATGCCCACCACGGCTGAGGAGATAAGAAACGGCTCTACGCCCAGGTCCATCAGGCGGAAGAGCGAACCCACCGCGTCATTGGCGTGGATTGAAGACAGCACCAGATGGCCGGTAAGGGCGGCCTGAATAGCGGTTTTCGCCGTATCGGTATCTCTTATCTCACCTACCAGAATGATGTCCGGATCATGGCGCATGGCGGCCCTGAGGCCGCTGGCGAAGGTCATTCCGGCCTTGGTATTGACCTGCATTTGGTTTATGTCTGCGAAGCGGTACTCCACCGGGTCCTCGATGGTGAGGATGTTCCGTTCGTTTCGGTCGAGCTGATTGAGCGATGCGTAGAGGCTTGTTGTTTTGCCCGAGCCGGTAGGGCCACCCACCAGTATCATTCCAAAGGGGCTCTTGAGCATCTGCTGATACCTCTTGAGAGTGTGCGGCAGGAGACCCAGCTCAGGCAATGTAAACAGTGACACAGACTTATCCAGGATGCGCAACACTGCCCTCTCCCCATGCGTCGTGTCGCAGGTGGCAGCACGTACGTCCACCCCTCTACCCACCACGTTCAGCGAGAACTGGCCGTCCTGGGGCTGCCTTCGTTCGGCGATATTCATGCCCGCCAGGATCTTCACCCTGGAGATCAGTGGGGCATGAGCGCTCAGCGGCAGATGCATCTTGTCATGCAGGATGCCATCGATACGGTAGCGAATCCGCAGTGTGTTCCCCTGGGGTTCAATATGCACGTCTGAGGCACGGTCCTTCACCGCCTGGGCCATAAGCAAGTCCAGCGTGCGCACGATAGGCATCTCGGCAACCAGATCGTCGAGGACAGGTTCGGCTTTCTCTGTCTCGCCCAGGCCCACAATCTGGCCGATCTGTTTCTCGATCTCGACGCTGTCCTTATAGTTGTGGTTGATGGCCTCTCGTATCTGGGCCGGGATGCCAACTGCTGGCTCGACCCACATCTTGGCTTGGGTCTTGAGGTCCTCGATGGTCTGTATGTCCTCAGGATCCGCCATAACCACCACCAGCGAATCACCTATGACATCCAGAGGTATGAGATTATGTTTCCTGGCTGTCTCCTCCGGGACCAAAGGCAGGGCGTCGGGCTGCACCGTGTGGCGCTTCAGGTCAATGAGGGGCATGTTCAGGTAAAGGCTGAGCATCATAGCCACATCCTCAGCCTTCACCAGACCTTCCTCAGTCAGGACCTCGGCCAGTTTCCCGTTATGCGTGCGCTGCAGCTCCAGAGCCTGATCGAGTTGCTCAGGGCTGAGAAGCTCGGCTTCAACAAGCATCTGGCCCAGGCTTTTCCTGGGACGCCCCTTGGTATGGAGTTCTGTCATCTGCTCCATGTCTTACCTGCCATTCACGCCCCTGAACCAGCTGGCCTATCCCCACTGGCCAGGCCATCCCCGTCGACTATCACATCAGCCAGGCCTTTGAGGGACAGAGCCATGGGGCGATCCGGCTCAGCCAGGGTGACGGGGGTACCCCGGGCTTCGAACTCGAAGGGAGCTTTAGTATCATAGGGAATGATTGCCAACAGCCGAATCTGGGTCGTTGACTCGATAACCTCCTTCAGTTTGGAAGGCTCCGCCTCTGGAAGAAGACCATCCCGATCAACGACCACGGTTCCCAGCCGCTCTTGGGCAATGCCCAGCCTGTCCACCAAAGCAGCTGCGGAGCTGGCACTGGCCAAGCTATCAGCTTTGGAGCCGGTGACCACTATGATCGGATGGCACTTGCCGAGCGCCATTGCTTCCGCCTCAGAGGGATAAGCCGATACGTCGGTGATGATATAGTCTGTCATCTGGCGCAGCTCGTTGAAGAGGGCTTCACTTTGGGAAGGGGAAAACCCTCTGTATTCGGCAGCAGTCTGGGCACTGGCCAGCACCCTAAGGCCGCTATCATGCGTGATCAATGCCTCCTCCAGGTCATGGGGGTCGATAGCATCTGTGGAGTCGGCAAACAAGCCGGCGATAGTGAGTTCCGGCTTAAGTCCAAGCAGCGCGGCTACGGTGCCAGAATAGGGACAAAGGTCAACCAGGATAACGCGCTTGTCTCTCTGTGAGATAGCGATGGCCACGTTGACTGCCACTGTGCTTGTGCCCACTCCACCCTTGGCGCCAAGGAAAGCGATGGCCCTTGCCGCGCCTTGCACCCTTTGGACCAGCAGGCTCTGTACGCTGCTTATGAGATCTGAAGGGGCGGCAGGCTTGACCATATAGTCATTTGCTCCCACCTTGAGCCCGGTAGCCTTGTCCGCCTGTTGTCCCTTGGCAGAAAGCATCAGGATGGGCAGCTGCTCTGTTCGAGGATCGGCCCGCAGCCGGCAGCACACCTCAAAACCGTCAACGCCGGGAAGCATTACGTCCAAGATGACGAGATCAGGGTCCCCTTCAAAGGCTTTCTTGAGCCCATCCAGGCCATTCGGGGCCAACAGCACCTCATATCCCTCCTGTTTCAGGGCATACCCCAGAAGTCTCCTGGCACTGGGGTCGTCCTCTATGACCAGAACCTTCCTTGGCACAGGGTCACCTCCCCGGTCCTGCGGGGGAGCTACCAGGCTCGTTATGGAGAGGCAACGTGAAGCTGAAGGTGCTCCCCCTGCCCGGTTCGCTCTCCGCCCAGATTCGCCCCCCGTGTCCCTCCACAATCTGCTTGGCGATATAGAGCCCTAGACCTGTTCCCCCCGGGCTGGGCGTCATTGAGCCACTCACCCGGTAGAATCTTTCAAATACGCGCGGGATGGCCTCAGCAGGAATGCCAATGCCCCCATCCCTGACCTGAACCAGCAAATCGTCGCCCTCGCCTCCGACCTTGACCACGATCTTGCCTCCCTC
>JAUVWM010000066.1 GCA_030604105.1 Dehalococcoidaceae bacterium | reverse complement strand
GGTTGCCGATGGATATTAACTCCCACCAATTGCGTTCACTCCCACTACTATACTCAGCGCTGGTGCTCTGATGATAACGGTCAGGAGCAACAAACTCCGACTCATATGTGAATTCCCCAGCAGTCTCGCCGTCTACAGTATAAGTATCTACGGCACTCGCACGGTATGACTGTACCTCCACAGTAGCCGTAATCGCCTTAGTCACTACCTCCCTCAGGTGATTCCTCTCACTGCACGCGACAATAGGCGCTATGAGGAAAACGATAGCTGTGATTATCAGATACTTCACCATGTTCAGCTCACCTAGATAATGCACTCACGAGGTATGTCAAGATCGTTCTATTATACAGAGGTCCTGGAGCCAATGTCACAGAAAGTCCGTCCAGAACCATGATTTTGCCCTTTTCCCTCAAAGGCATCGAGCCCTCCGGCTGGCCTCAATCAGCTGGCGGCAGTTGCCAATGGAGCGGTGTAGCATTACAATGGCACCGGCGGGAAGTGGCTATATTCGGCCTTGAGCACCCTTGGCGACGGTGGCCAGCCGGGCCCGAACCTGTAGATAGATTTGCAATGGTTATAGAGCAACTAGAGCTTGCTTTCCATCCCGGCTCCGTTGCTGTGGTCGGAGCATCAAGCAATCCCCTATCGCCGGGATATCGGTTTGCGCTCCACCTGGTGAACTACGGCTATCGTGGGAGAATCTATCCTGTAACCCTCAACTGCTCTCAGGTCCTCGGCCTCAAAGCCTATCCTTCTTTAAGGGACATCCCTGGCTCAGTGGACTATGTGATCTGTTGCCTCCCCGCCGCCAAGGTGCTTGATCTCCTGGCGGAATCGTCGGAGAAGGGTGTCAAGTTCATTCACCTTTTCACCGGTCGCTTCGGTGAGACGGGGCAGGAGGACGCCGCCAGGCTGGAGATGGAGGTGCTGCGACGGGCCAGGGCCCTTGGCATTCGCCTGATCGGCCCCAACTGTATGGGCATATATTATCCTGAAGAGGGCATGGCCTTCGCCTACGATTTGCCCACGGAGCCGGGCAAGGTGGGCATGATCTCTCAAAGCGGTGGAGCGGCCACGGAGTTCATTCACTATGCCTCCCTGCGGGGTATCCGGTTCAGCAAGGTCATAAGCTACGGGAATGCCTTGGACCTCAACGAAGCTGACTTCCTCGAATATCTGTGCCATGACCCTGAAACCGAGATAATCGCTGGCTATGTTGAAGGGGTAAGAGATGGAAGCAGGTTTCTCAAAGTCCTGCGCCAGGCAGCCCTGGTGAAGCCTGTCATCATCCTGAAGGCAGGCAGGGGAAATGCCGGAGCCAGAGCAGCTGCCTCTCATACCGCTGCCCTGGCCGGCTCCTTCAAAATGTGGGAGACCGCCATAGGGCAGGCGGGAGCTATCCAGGCGCGGACCCTGGAAGACATGATGGACCTGGTGGTCTCCTTCTATTTCCTGCCCCCCATCTTGGGGACGGGAGTGGGCATAGCGGGGGGAGGCGGCGGCAAGAGCGTGCTTTCCGCCGATGCCTGGGAGGAGGCGGGCTTCACTGTAAGCTCCCTACCTCCGGAGATCGCCGAACGGATCCAGAATGCGCTGCCCGAAATGTGGTGGCGCTGGATAGGAAACCCCGTCGATGTGTCGATCTTTCCCGAGGAAGCTATTATCGCCAATCTCGGAGGGAACATACTGAGAATGATGGCTCAAAATCCCCACTTTGACCTCCTCATTGGCAACATATCTGTGGGTGGTCCGGTTTCAGAGACTGAGCTTGCTGCCGGCGTAAGGAGGCAGGTCTCCGACATCATAGACATACATAAAGAAGCGAAACCCTTGGCAGTGGTGCTGAACACGGGCGCTTTGGGCCTGGAGGAGTCCGACAAACTGCGCTGGAAGTGCCTTGCCGAGGAGAAGGCGAAGCTGCTGGCTGCCGGGATCGCCGTCTACTCCACCGCAGACCAGGCCGCCGGCGCCATTATTCGCCTGGTTAGTTACCACCAGAGAAGGGAAGCCATCTCCAGATCGCTCTCCGCACCGGAACCACGCTCCTCATCGCGTTCCTAGGCCAAGCAGAGCCTGGCGTGTGCCCGACATATGCTGCCTGCGAGAGGGCAGATCGCTCACCTACCGCCTACCACACACCGCCTATCACCTGGTACAATAGTCCCATGCTGGAGCACACCTTCCTCCACCTGCCCGGCGTGGGGCGCGCTACCGAGCGCCTGCTCTGGGAGCAGGGTGTCCTGACCTGGCGGGATGCCCTGCGCTCCTCGCACCATTCCCTCAAGGGGTGCCGCCTGGCAGACCTGCGCCCCGGCATCGAGGAGTCCCTGGCCTGCCTGGAGGCGGGTGATGTCTCCTATTTCCACCGGCGACTTCCCGCCCGTGAGCAGTGGCGGCTGTTCCGCGACTTCGCTGACCGGGCCGTCTGCCTGGACATAGAGACCACGGGCCTGTCCTACGGTCCCGGCCTCATCACCATGATCGGCCTCTACGACGGGCGGAGATACCAGGCCTTTGTCCGGGGCCAGAACCTCCACCGGTTCCCCGAAGAGATACGGCGCTATGCCCTGGTCATCACCTACAACGGCCAGAGGTTTGACCTCCCGTTCATCCAGGCGGAGATGGGCCCGGTCCTGGAGGGGCTGGCCCATTTCGATGTCATGTATGCCTTGCGGCGGCTGGGCTACCGGGGTGGGCTCAAGGTGGTGGAGCAGGAGACGGGCTTGGCCCGGCCCTCGGATTTGGCAGGGCTGAATGGCTACGACGCTGTCCTGTTGTGGCGCCTCTACCAGCGGGGCCACCGGGGGGCCCTGGCGACCATGGTGCGATACAACGCTGAGGATGTGGTCGGCCTGCTACCCCTGGCGGGGCTGGCCTACAACCAGCTGAGCATGGACTTTCCCTTCGATGCGCCGAGTGTGCCCATGCCCCGGCGTCCCTTCCTGGACCTGCTCTATGACCGGGGGCTGGTCGAGTCGCTGAGGCGAGGAAGGTAGGGGACGGCCTCCTCCACGGGCGGCTGAGCCGGATGCTGGGCCCGGGTCTATCGGGCGCTTCCGGTCAGCGCTCGCTCTATTTCCTGGCGCCAATCATCCATCCGCAGGGCGCAGGCGCTCACCAGCCCGTAGCATCCGGCGAGCATGGTATCGCCATGAGGCACGGCCCGGTGCGGGCTCAGCGACGAGCCGGCTGTCACGTCATGGCGCGGCCCGGTTATTGCCACGAAGGGCATGCGCCTCTCTCCGCCGACGACCAGCGCCCCATGCCCACCACCGTCGTAGACCTCATCGTTGGTTAGCGTCCCTCGGGCCAGCCGGGTGATCAGCGAGTCCAGGCTGGCAGCATTGAGAAGCCGGGTATGGTGCTCGAAGAGACCTCCGATCCAGCCGCCACATAGATGGAAGGCGATGGTGTGAGCATTGCCCGTGTTCACCGTCAGCAGGTCATCATGCTGCGAGACCTCGTCGTCCTGGAGGGCGCCCAAAGCGGCGGCAACCCCGGTATCGAGGAGGAGCAGGGGCACATCGACATCGATGCTCTTGGCCACCGCCTGCATCCGGGTGAGGTAGTCGGGTATCTCCTGGGCGAGGTAGGCGAAGGCCGCAAGCTCCGGCCTCTTCGCCATCACTCGCTGCAGGTGCTCGAAGCGGAAGCGGCGGTTGGACATCCCGGGGGGAGCAAAGCCGTGGTCCAGTACGGCAACGGCGATGGCATCGAGCTGGTGGCCAACACTGAAGGCATCCAGGGCCTGCCTGATCGCCGCCAGGTCGAGGTCCTTGAGCTCAATTATCTCCAGGTCGGGCAGACGGGGCACCTCCTCAGGAGCCACGATGCTCACCCCCATCCCCCTCACCACGTCCAGGTCATCGTGGAAAGTGAGCGCCGCCTCCACGGTGGCATAGGCCGCCAGCCCCGCTTCGGTATGGCGGGAGAGCGCTCCCTTGATCGGCCCCCCACCCATAGTCATGCCGGTCAGCATAATGGGCTGGCCACAGGCAGTCGCCCGGGATATGCGCTCGGCGAGGAGAGCGGTGGGCGAGGGCATAATTATCTTGACGCAGTTCTCCACCAGCTTGGAGCTGTCGAAGAGCAGGATGTCCTGAGTCCCGGTGCCTATATCTACGGCGAGGATGCGCATGACCTTCTCCCCTGACCTGCCTGTGATGCCCTAACGAGATCATATCCTCATGGGCGGAAAGGCGCGATGCTCTTGAGCCTACCCAGTTGGTGTAATTCTCTTCTCTTCCTTCAACCTGCTTTGGATGAACTCATCGAGCTTTTGTGGATCGTCGGTGCCGATTCGATACCGTTTTCCATCTGTCATCGATAGCTCAATCGCTTGCGTATAAAAGGGCCAGACCGCGAAGCTCCTCGTTCCCCAACCATACCCTACCACGTTTAGCGACCGCGGGCGATTCCTGACAACCGTACACGATTCGATCTCCTCAAGGCTTAAGCTCTTTAGGATGAACCCAATTCCGAGCCTGATCTCGACGGAGTTGTCCTTCACGTAAACAGTTGCCTTCCAAAACAGGATAAGATGTATCAGGCCTATCCCGGCAAATAAGAGATTAATCCAACTTGATAACAATATTCCGAGAAGGCCGTTCAGTAGAGTCCCTATCCCGAGAGCTATCAGCACAGCCGAGAAAACCTGAGTACGTGCATAGTTTTTTCCCTGCTGAGCCATGTTCTTCGCTGTTCTAGTGATGGTGAGACACCATGCGCGGCGTGTTTCTCAGCGAGCCACGCAACATGCCTTGCAATCCTGCCCCTTGAGAGCGGGCATCATATCTTCGTGCAATCGACATATTGAGCCGCTCTCCCGCAGGTGGCAGCACATAGCGCAGATCTCGCTGAGCACTTCCAGCTGAGTCAGCTCGCCCTCGGCTAACCCCTTAGCCAGCCTGTCGGCCATTTTCTCTATGTTCACCGCCTCCGCTGCCAGCTTAGCGTGTTGGCCCCGTTTCGAGCCCAGGTAGTAATTGACCGAGGCCTGGCTCACCCCGAGAAGCGATGCGGTTGTAGTTTGAGTGAACCCATATTCCTTGATGAGACGTCTTGCCATTAGAGAGCGCAACAGAGGCAGAAACTCGCGGACGGTGATTTCACAGGGAAACCTCATATCTCCCCCTTGACAGGCATCGCCTTTAACATTATGCTATTATAACGGCCTTATAATCAACCGTCAAGCATGTTTACCCTGTTCCTGGAGGTGCAAAAACATGGCAGTGAGTGTCCGCGTTCTTGGCCAGTTTCCCGGGCTAACGCGCAGTCGAACAGTTGAAGGTCACGGCAGCGACATCAACGGGCTCATCGCTGATTTAGAGAGGCAATATCCTGGCTTCAGGGGCCTTGTCTACGATGAAAAGGGAGAGGTTCTCGGTTACGTTAACATCTATGTCAACGGCGATGAGATCAGGTCGCTTCGGGGGAAGGCTACCGCGCTCCAGAACGGCGATGAGGTTACGCTTCTGCCTGCAATACGAGGTAGCGCCTTGAGCTTTACCGAGGAGCAGATAAAACGCTACAGTCGGCACATCATTCTCAGTCAGGTGGGGGGAAAGGGACAACGCAGGTTGCTCGAGGCGAGCGTATTGCTCATCGGTGCCGGCGGCCTGGGCTCGCCGGCAGGGCTCTACCTGGCGGCCGCCGGCATCGGTAAACTGGGCATTGTCGACTTTGACCTTGTGGACCTTAGCAACCTGCACCGCCAGATCCTCCACCATAATCATGACCTGGGAAGAGCCAAGGTGGTCTCTGCGGCGGAGGCTATTGCCGATGTCAATCCCGACGTTGAGGTAGTGCAGCACCAGGTACAGCTTACCTCGGAGAACGTCATGGACATCATCGCCGATTACGACATCGTGGTCGATGGCAGCGATAACTTCCCAACTCGCTATTTAGTGAGCGACGCCTGTGTCTTCGGCGGCAAACCGAACATCCACGGCAGCATCTTCCGTTTTGAGGGCATGGCTACGGTTTTCCTCCCCGGCAAGGGGTGCTATCGTTGCCTCTATCCTGTCCCGCCCCAGCCGGGGGCGGTGCCCAGTTGCCAGGAAGCTGGGGTCCTTGGCGTACTTCCCGGCATCATCGGCTTGATCCAAGCCACGGAGACCATCAAGTTTATCCTCGACATTGGCGAGTCCCTTAACGGGCGCTTGCTCCTCTTTGATGCCCTGGACATGGAGTTTCGCGAGGTGAAATGTCGGCGCAATGCCAATTGCCCGGTTTGCGGGGACAATCCAACCATTACCAACCTCATCGACTATGAGGAGTTCTGTGGTATCCGTGCCGCCTCCCATCAGTGACCGGGATGAATGGCGCCCTCCTTCCAACCATGATAGCCCGGCGATACTTTATGCCCTATCAATACGGAAACGGAGCCAACCCTTCGGCCCACCATGAAACTGCAGGTAAGGAGTAGGCGAGATGACTGAAGCGGTGAAAGTGGACCTAGAGATCGATCTGAAGGGCGAGGTATGCCCTTATACCTTTGTCAAGTCGAAGCTGGCGTTGGAGGAGCTGGAGTCCGGGCAGGTGCTGCGTGTGGTCGTCGACCACCTGCCCGCTGTTGAAAATGTGCCCCGAAGCCTGGATAATGAGGGACACCAAGTGCTGGAAGTCGTTCAGATCAATGATAGTGATTGGTCCATCACCATCAGGAAAGCGTAGCCCTATCGCAAGCAAACTTTAGAGAAAGACCCCGCTGAGTACCTCAGAGAGGAACCTGGGACTAGGCGCGGGCATTGACTGGAGAGGAGGCGAAACCATGGCAAAGCTAGGCATCTTGCTCACGCTCGGCCCCTTCCAGTTCGAGAACTGGGAGACGGCGGCAAGCATCGCTGAGGCTGCCCTGGACAAGGGGCACGAAGTTCAGTTCTTCTATTACCTCGACGGGGTGTACAACCCGATTAAGTACCAGACCTTCCCGGACCTGGACGTAATGCCCAAGGACAGGATCGCCAGGCTCCTCGATAGAGGGGCAAAGATAATTGCCTGCGGCATCTGCGTCAACGCGCGCGGCCTGGAGAAAGGCAAGGATTACGTCGAAGGCGTTAGGGTGGGCGGACTGCCCGACTTCGCCGAGATGCTCGGTGAAGTGGACAGGCTTATCGCTTTGTAGGCGATGGTCACTGAGCCTGGCAGTTTATGGTTCACTGAGATGATTGGTAGTATTTATCGATAAGGCTATACCTCTGGCCGGCGACATTTGACGGGGTCAGGGACGGGATTGGAAAAGGAGGAGCTCGATGGCCCAAAGGGTTGATGCCGTGGCGCTTAAATCAAGTGGCCTGATCAGGCAAACGGACAAGGACTTTTTTGTTGCCAGGCTAAGGGTCCCTGCGGGGAACCTGGAGGCTCAAAGGATAATAAAAGCTGCTGAGCTGGCGGAAAAATACGGAAGGGGCTACTGTCATTTCACCTTCCAGCAGTCGATTGAGATCCCCTGGGTAAAAATAGAGGACCTGGAGGCTTTCCAGAGGGACTTGAAGGAGGCGGGGCTTAGCTTAGCCAGCTGTGGCCCCAGGGTGCGTGCCGTTACCGCCTGCTCGGGATGCCGGATAAATCCTTACGGCCTCGTCGATGCCGCCGACCTGGCCGGAAGGGCCGATGAACTCTTTTTCGGGCAGGACACCCCGCACAAATTCAAGGTGTCCTACTCGGGCTGTGCCATTGGCTGCGCCAACCCCCAGGAAAACGACCTGGGCTTCCACGGCATGGTGGAGCCCGAGCTAGTCCCCGAAAACTGCAATGGATGCAGTCTATGCGTGAGGCTCTGCGAGTCGCGAGCCGGCAAAGCCCTCGCCATGAACGAGGAGACCGAGTTGCCTGAAAAAGACCTTTCCCGGTGTACCTTCTGCGGGGAGTGCATCT
>JAUVWM010000048.1 GCA_030604105.1 Dehalococcoidaceae bacterium | reverse complement strand
CCACCTTCAACTATGCCCCCCAGATCAGGAGGCGCAGCCCCACCACCAGCAAAAGGGCGCCGAAACCTTGCTGCAGCCTTTTGGCAGGCACCCTCATCATTAGCTTAGCCCCTAAAACCACCCCCACCATGCTGCCCAGGCCCAGCTGAGCGACCAGGGCCCAGTCCATTTGCCCGCGAAAGGCGTAAACAATGGCAGCGAACAGCCCGATAGGAACGATGGCCGCCAGCGAGGTGCCGTGAGCCTGGTGCTGACTCAGCTTCAGCACGCCCACCAACATCGGGACTATGATCCATCCACCCCCCACTCCCATTAGCCCGCTGAACAGCCCGGCAGCAGCTCCTATCAGGGCGTATATTCCAAATTGCTTCCTCAAGAATTGGGAACTGCCTCCCTTTTCCGCATGATAGCACGGCCAGTCCGGCCAAGTCAATCGAAGGGGGCGGGGCGGGTGAGCTTGACACTGCCCGAAATCCATTGCTATAATCCAGTTTGGGGGGATATAGCTCAATAGGGAGAGCGCTGCGTTCGCATCGCAGAGGTCGGGGGTTCGAATCCCCCTATCTCCACCAGGACGAGGGGTGGCAAGGCGTGCCCCTGTAGCTCAGGTGGATAGAGCAGCGGTTTCCTAAACCGCGTGTCGGGTGTTCGAGTCACCCCAGGGGTACCACCAGGCTGGAGGCCGGGTGAGTCAGAGGAGGGCGAGCCTGGGTGGTTATCCCGTAAAGACGAATACAGGATCAGGAGCGGCTCAATGGACTTACCGCGACATACGCCGGAGATGATACAACGCTATCTGATGAAGGGCTACTGGAGGGCGACAGGTATCCTGGACATGATGGACCTCCATACCAAAGTCCACCCGGACAAAGAGGCGCTGGTCGCCGGCAGCACCAGGATGACCTGGGCCGAGTGCAAGAGGTGGGTGGACAGAGTGGCTGTCGGCCTGCACGAGCTGGGACTGAAGCCGGGCGATGTAGTATTTCGCCAGCTACCCAACAGGGTGGAAGCCGTTCTTGCTCCATTTGCCCTTGACAGGTTGGGCACCATCAGCGTGTCAGCAGTGACGCAGCTACGCCACCAGGAGGTACAACACATTCTCCAGGAAACGGAGGCTGTGGCCGCCATTATCACTGCTGAGCACCGCAAATTCAGCTACTACGAAATGATCCAGGAGATAAGGTCCAACCTGCCCAAGCTGAAGCATATTATCGTGGTCGGCGATGAGGTGCCTCCGGGCACTATCTCCCTCAACGAGATGGCCAAGCAGCCCGTTGAGGAGAAGTATCCCGAGGACTATTTCCAGCAGTTCAAGGTGGGGCCGGGCCGGGTGCAGCGGTTCGGCATAACGTCGGGGACCACCGGCGTGCCCAAGCTCGTCATCATGCCCGGCGGCATGCACTGGGGCCTGATCCACGACACCATGAGCCGGTGGCGAATCACCCCCGACACCGTCGTTGGCTGCTTTGCTCCCTACGTCGGTGCCGGCGAGGCGCCATGTGGCACCGCCTTCTGGGTTGGCGCCAAGGTCGTGCTGCTGACGACGATAGACATCGAGGACTGCCTGAGGATGATCCACGATGAAAAGGTAAGTTTGGCCGTCGGCTTTCCTCCCCAGATGGCCCAGATGCTCAACCACCCCAACTTCGACAAATACGACTACAGCTCGCTGGAGTGCTTCTGGTACGCGGCCGTACGCCTGCCCCTCGGGGTGGCCAAGGACGTGGAGGAGAAGATGGGGTGTCGCATCGTGGGCATGATGGGCGCCTTCGAGGCAAGCTCCATCGCCACCATCGCCTGGGACGACCCGACCCAGGTGCGTTACACGTCAGTGGGCAAGCCCGTTTTCGGGCAGGAGATTAAGCTGCTCGACGAGAACGGCAAAGAGGTTCCCACGGGGGAGTTGGGCGAGATAAGGATACGGGGGGCGGGCTGCGCCTCCGGCTATTACAAGAACCCGGAGGCCACGGCTGCCGCCTGGCGAGACGAGCCCGATGGCTGGGTGACCAGCGGTGACCTTGGCCGATTCGACGAGGCCGGGAACCTGTACATCGTGGGTCGGGAGAAGGACATGATCAACCGGGGCGGACGCCACATCTTCCCCGCCGGTGTGGAGGTGGTTCTGGCCAGCCACCCCAATGTGCTCGATGCCGTCATCGTGGCCATGCCCGACCCGATAATGGGTGAGAAGGCCTGTGCCTATGTGATTCTCAAGCCGGGGCAGCAACTGAGCTTCGACGAGATGGTCTCCTTCCTGCAGGGGAAGGAGGTCGCCACGTACAAGCTGCCGGAGAGGCTGGAGATTGTGGGCAGCTTCCCCATGGGCGGCGATGGCCAGAAGATCCTGAAGCGGGAGCTCAGCGCAGACATCGCCCGCAAGCTCAAGGAAGAGGGCGTGGTCACGTCGTGACCGGCTCGGGGTTCTGGTCCGATGGCCGGATTGAGCAGGATTTGCGGTAATGGCTTCCAGTCAAAGGGCCGCTTCCCCACCCTTCAGCCACTTCCCACGGTGAGCCAGCTCATTGAAGACACATACCTTGATGCAGATCGCGCATCCGTTGGGCTGGTTGCAATGGAGGCGGCAGGAAGCCCCGTCGATGGTGTACTTCTCTATGCCCCGCACTTGACGCTGGTCCTGGGGAATGGCACCGGCAGGACAGGCCCTGAGGCAAGCCTGGCATTTCCTGCAGAACTCAGCAGCGCCGAGGTCCACCGGCTTATCCAGCAGAAGCGGAATATCGGTGGTCACACAGCCCAGGCGGAAGCGTGGGCCGAACTCCCTGCTGATGACCAGACTGATTCTTCCCAGCTCACCCAGGCCGGCAGCGATGGCGTGAGGTATCAGAAGTACGGCGCCACCACCTAGGGGATGGTGAGAGTGAGCATCATAGCCCAGGCTCCGTATGTATTCCGCCAGCCGTATGGTGCTTTCTCCCAGCTCGTAGTACACCCGGGCGATCTCAATAAGCGACTCAGGGGAAGGAGTGGTCGCCAGGCGAGCGTAGTCCATCTCCATCCCCAGGGAGACGGCATACTTGTGGGCAACGTGTCTTCCCTTGTAGACAAAGGCCTGGGTCACCTCAGCTACGCCCACCAGGTCGGCACCTGATTCCTGGGCCATATCTCTGACCATTCTGGTCAGGGTAGACGGGTCAGCAACTTCAGTCTTAACGGGGTTCACTTCGCCACGCCAGCGACCCTGATGCCTTTCCGCTATCAGGCTAAAATACCGATCCGCTTCCGGGGGGCGGCTGGCACTACGCTGCTCCTCGTCCATCCCTTGGAAGAAATCGACCTTCTCAGCTTGTTGGATCATGCTTTCCTCCTTCTGTCTCACTCTGCATCACCGACCTGCGAGAAGGTTTTGCCCTCTGGAGAGTTCATTTGTGGCCATGTTACCCCCCTGCTCGCTGGGCGTCAAGGCCTCCAATAAGCCCAAGGCCAGCTCCCGCTGCCAGCCTATGCCGCAGCACCTCCTTGAGCCTTGCGCTGGCTCCCTGAGGGCGGCGAAGCATCGTCTGCAGAAAGGAGATCAAAAGAAGCGCACTGGAGGCAAGAAAGAGTTATAATAGCACCGTACCTTAGCGCTTCGAGATATGCCTGGACAGAACAGAACTCGTGATGATGGGGTGCTGTCGCTGATTACGGCAAGTGGTTGGCGCAACACCTTCAGCTCGCTACAGAACCGCAACTATCGCTGGTATTGGCTGGGGAATCTGGCGTCCTTTGCCGCGATGCAGATGCAGATAGTGGCCCGGGGCTGGTTGGTGTACGATATGACCGGGTCCCCCCTCGCCCTGGGCTGGGTTAGCCTTGCCTTCGGCATTGCCATTCTGGTGTTCGCGCTATACGGTGGGGTTATCGTCGACCGCGTGGAGAAGCGCAATCTCCTCATCATCACTCAAGCTTTCACCGGGGTGGTGACCCTGGTCATTGCGGTCCTGATCACGATGGACACCATCAGGCTGTGGCATCTCGTCATCGCCTCGCTTGCCAGCGGGGTAATTCTCGCCTTCAATCTGCCCGGACGCCAGGCCATCATCCCCGAGCTTGTTGAGCGGCGGCAGATAATGAACGCCGTGGGCCTCGGCTCGGGAGCGATGAACCTGAGCCGCATTGTGGCTCCAGCTTTGGCGGGGGTACTGGTAGGGGTTATCGGCATCGCCGGAGTGTATTACATCATGGTTACCTGCTCTGTGCTTGCTGTGGCGATGCTGTTTATGATCCCGCCCCTGGGGGTACCGGCTCAGAGCACCTATACCACGCTGACGTCTTCCCTCAAAGAGGGATTGAGCTATGTGCGCCGCAGCTCGATTCTGATGGCGCTGCTTACCATGGCCTTCGTGCCCATCGCATTCGGCATGCCCTACCAGATGCTGATGCCGGTGTTCGCCGTCGATGTCCTGCATGTCGGCGCTTCCGGGTTTGGGTACCTCATGGCTGCGACGGGTGTCGGGGCCCTGGTCGGCTCGCTCGTCGTTGCCTCCCTGGGCGAGTTCAGGCATAAAGGGCTGCTTCTCCTGAGCACCTCCGCCCTGTTCGGTGTCTTTCTGATCCTCTTCGCCAGCTCCAGCTACTTCTATCTCTCCCTGTTCTTGCTGCTGGGGGTGGGGGCGGCCAGCGCTGGCTATCTGGCATCAAACAACACCCTGCTTCAGCTCAACGTTGACGACAGGGTTCGCGGTCGCGTTATGAGCATGTACATGATGACCATAGGGCTTTTCCCCATCGGTGTGTTGCCGGCGGCGGCCCTCGCCGAGGCTGTGGGGATTCCCTTCGCTGTGGGCCTCGGCGGCACTATCCTCGTCCTGTTCACCCTGGCGATGGCCCTGCTCAGGCCCGGTTTGCGGAAGTTGTAGCGAGGCCGATCAGCTGGGCTTGACGGCCATGCTCAAACGGCCGATAATCATCGGCACGGGCGCGGGAAATGGCCAGGTATGGCCTTATCAAGAGTTGAAGTGGGAAATCTCCAGTAACAAATCAAGGAGGTCGGGAAACTGGATACGGGATTGAGAGGGAAGACCGTAATTGTCAGTGGCGGCGGCTCCAACATCGGCTACGGCATCAGCCTCGCCTTCGCCGAGGAGGCTGTCAACCTGGTTATCGGCGACATAGACGAAGCCCAGGCCCGGAAGGTGGCCAGGAAGGCACAGGCGCTGGGAGCACAGGCGCTGGCGGTTAAGTGCGACGCCCGTGAAAACGACCAGGTCTCAGCCATGGTGAAGAAGGCCCTGGACGAGTTCAAGGAAGTAGACGTCCTGGTCAACGTCGTCGGCGGGGCGAGCGACTATGGCTTGCCCTTCACGGAGAAGCCGAGGGAGTCATGGCGCAGCGACCTCGATCTGAACATTATCAGTTTCTTGAACTGCACGCGGGCCGTCCTGGACCACATGATAGAGCGAAAGCGTGGTTCGGTGGTCAGCATCGCCTCTGAGGCCCAGAAGCATGGTGAGCCCGGACTGAGCATCTATAATGGGGCCAAGGCTGCCATCATTGCCATGACCAGGACCCTTGCCCGCGAGTACGGGGAGCACGGCATTCGGTTCAACGTCATTGCCCCGGGGATCATCCTGCCCACCAGTGACGAGGAGATGGGCGAGCTCAACGGCTGGAGGTCAGGGCTTGGCCTGAGCTTGAGAGGCTCTGACTTTGAAGCCACAATGGTGGCCAGATGTGCCATAAAGAGGCTGGGCAGGCCAGGGGACATCGGCAAGGCAGCCGTCTTTCTCGCCTCCGAATGCGCCGGCTACATCACCGGGCAGACGCTGAGCGTGACCGGCGGTATGATAGGCTGAGCTTGGTTTAGGCTACACATGCATGCCTATGCCAGGCAGGAGCCGGTTATGCAGCTCGATGCCTCAGGGCCGAGCTTGACATCAATTCTTGGTTGGTTCATAGTGTCTCTGGCTAAAGCCTCGCCAACTTGCCGGTTTGCGGGCTGGAAGTCTCAGGTCCGGGAGGTTTTCTGATGCAAGATGCTCTGGAGGGCGTTCGTATAGTCGAGTGGGGCAGCCAGATTGCTGGAATTGCCTGTGGCTACATGATGGGCGATCTGGGAGCGGAGGTGATCAAGATCGAGGAGCCAAATGTGGGAGACCCTTCGCGAGAGCGTCACGGATGGCCCGGGTCCCTGGCCTCAGAGAAAGGAGGCTATGGCCGCTTCGAGCTCTGGAGCCGCAACAAGAAAAGCATCACCCTCGATCTGAAGAAGGAAAAGGGTAGAGAGATATTATATCAGCTGATCGAACGTGCAGATGTGTTTACCACCAACCATCTCAAGTCCCGTCTCGTCCGGACAAAGGCAGACTACGAGACGCTGAGGACTCATAACCCGAGGCTGATCTATGCCTACTGCTCTGCCTACGGTGAGAAAGGACCCTGGGCGGGGCAGCGCGGCTTTGACCCGGGCGGGCAGGCTCTTTCGGGGATTATGTGGGCGGCAGGCGATCGGGACGACCCTGAGCCGGTGATGGTGGGGGAAGCCATGATGGACCAGATGGCGGCCACTATGCTGGCCTATGGCATCCTGGCGGCTTTGTACTATCGGGAGCGAACCGGGAAGGGTCAGGAACTTCAGACCTCCATCCTGGGCAGCGTGACCCATATGGAGATGCCTCCTCTCGGCAGCAGCTTGCTCAGTGGCAGGCCGCACGTGCGCCACACCCAAAAACGGTGCCGGAGACCCCTGTACAACTTCTATCGCTGCGCCGATGGCAAATGGCTCCTGGTGGGTGAGGCACACGTGGATCGATACTGGTCCGAGTTCTGCCGGGCTATGGGCCTGGAGCATGTGGAGGACGATGCGCGTTTCAAGGACCGTTTCGCAATGAGCCAGCACTATATCGATCTCATCGCCATCCTGAACGAGGCCTTTGCCACCAGAACGAGGGAGGAATGGCTCCAGCGCTTCCGGGAACTGGGAGTGGGGTTTGGCTATGCTTCAGTTCTGAACTACCAGGAGATAGCGGATGAGCCTCAGCACTGGGAGAACGAGTACCTGGTGGAGTTCGACCATCCCGTGCTTGGCCCAATAAAATATGTTGGCTTCCCGGTGTCTTTCTCAGAGACGCCGGCCAGGGTGCGGAGCGGAGCCCCGGACCTGGGGCAACACACTGAAGAGGTGCTGACGCAGATACTAGGGTATTCTGGAGACGAGATCGCCCGGCTGAGGCAAGAGGAAGTGGTCTAGCCGCCAGGAGGGGGGGATTGAACCTGTTGGTTCTTGACAGGCCGCGAGCCGGGACTTAGGATGGCCGCAGCGGTTGATATGGACAATCCCGAATACGAGACATCTCGGAAAGGAGGACTTAGGCCCTTGAGAAAAGGATGGAGAGTCGTTCTCATCACCTTTGTGGTGCTGGCCCTGGTCTCCTTGGTAGCGGCGGCTTGTGGCGATGACGGGGAACCTACCCACTCACACCCGGCTGAATTTCTGGCCGAGGGCCAGGCGCTGTTCTCTGCCAACTGTGCCGGCTGCCACGGCGCTGGTGCCCAAGGCACTGACATAGGTCCCGACATCACAGGCGAGTCCGAGAGCAAGGTCCTCAAGCAGGTGAGGAAGGGAGACCCGGGTGAAATGCCAGCCTTCACCGTCGACCAGATCAGTGACGAGGGAGTGCACAAGATTGGGGCGTTTCTAGAGTCGCTGGACTAGGTAAGAACCCCGGGGCTACCGATGGCTTTATCTCAAGGCGGTGGTGCTTTGTAGGGCTTTGGCCTGTCACTGAGGCCGACGAAGGGAGTGCATCGCTGCCCTGATTTCCTCTGCCCAACTCCTTGATGGCCCTGGTGTCTACACCCATTTCCCCCTCTAAACGTTTGAGCATTGATACAACTGGTTTAAGCCCCGGATATTGCCATTTGGTTGATACCGTCTCACAATAGACGCTTGACGGGCAGGCCGAGGCGGACGATAATGGTACAGGCTGGGAATGACACGCGGGGGGAATGCCTGTCGAAGCGAACACAGTGACTGCCTTGTTCCTGGGCCTGCTGCTGGGAGTCAAGCATGCCCTGGATGCTGATCATGTGGTGGCGATAACAACCATTGTTGCCCGCAGCGGCAGCTTACTGCGCTCGGCGCTGGTAGGCCTAACCTGGGGCATAGGGCATACCATTACCCTCTTCGCAGCCGGGTTTGGGGTGCTGGTTCTCAAGTTGACCATTTCCGACAGGCTGGCCCTGTCCATGGAATTCGCGGTAGGGGTGATGCTTGTCCTGTTGGGAGCGCCCATTCTAAAGCAGCTGGTGGTGAACAGGGCCCATATCCATCTTCACCGTCATGAAGACAAGAACCATCTCCATAGGCATTTGCACAGTGATGCCCCAAGCCATGACCACCGTCATCTCAGAAGACCCCTGCTGATGGGGATCATCCATGGCCTGGCCGGGAGTGGGGCACTCACCGTGCTGGTTCTCAATACCATGTCCTCGGCGACTCAGGGCCTGGTCTTTCTGCTGGTCTTCGGTATGGGGTCTATCCTGGGCATGCTAGTCTTCAGCGGACTTATCGGCATCCCCTTTAAGCTGCTCACCGGGCTTTCCCTGCGGCTCAACCTGTGGATTCACGGGACGGCCGGACTTATCAGCGTAGTCTTGGGCTCTTTGATAATCTGGCAAGCCGGATTCACCGGTAACCTCTTTTAGAGTCACCAGCTGACAATCGCTGACCTAATAATAGAAACCAAGGAGGTCGGGGGCATGGATACGGGATTGAGAGGCAAGACCGTGATTGTCAGCGGCGGCGGCTCCAATATCGGCTACGGCATCAGCCTCGCCTTCGCCGAGGAGGCTGCCAACGTGGTTATCGGCGACATAGACGAAGCCCAGGCCCGGAAGGTGGCCAAGAAGGCACAGGCGCTGGGAGCGAAGGCGCTGGCAATTAAGTGCGACGCCCTTGAAAACGACCAGGTCTCAGCCATGGTCAAAAGGGCCTTGGACGAGTTCAAGGCAGTAGACGTCCTGGTCAACGTCGTCGGCGGGGCGAGCGGTTATTCGCTCTTCACAGAGAAGCCGAGAGAGGCATGGCGCTACGACCTCGATCTGAACATCATCAGTTTCTTGAACTGCACGCGGGCCGTCCTGGACCACATGATAGAGCGAAAGCGTGGTTCGGTGGTCAGCATCGCCTCTGAGGCCCAGAGATGGGGTGTGCCGGGGCTGAGCGTCTATAATGGGGCCAAGGCTGCCATCATCGCCCTGACCAGGACCCTTGCCCGCGAGTACGGGGAGCATGGCATTCGGTTCAACGCCGTCTCCCCCGGGCTCGTCCTGCCGACCAGTGAGGAGGAAATGGGCGAGCTCAGCCTCTGGAGGTCAGAGCGTACCGCGATTGTCAGAGAGCCTGACTTTCAAGCCCGAATTATGACGACGTGTGCCATAAAGAGGCTGGGCAGGCCAGAGGACATCGGCAAGGCAGCCGTCTTCCTCGCCTCCGAATGTGCCAGCTATATCACCGGACAGACGCTGAGCGTGAGCGGCGCGGTATAACAGGCTGAGCTTGATATTTGGGGCAAGTGGCGAGGCCATGTACAACGCCCTCGAGAAGCTGGGGCCTATCGATACCCAGGGCGGCTTCAACATCGTGGGCTGGACAGGAGGGTAGGCCAATCGGGCCTCAAGATACTCCAGTACAGGAAGATGGCACCGGGCTCAGCCTCGAGGCATCCCCAGTCCCCTGAGGGCTATTATGTTCCGTTGCACCTCGGAAGTGCCGGCGAAGATGGTGTAAACCACCGAGTCCCGATAGCGCCACTCCGCCAT